>NZ_JBDPLX010000029.1:0-88565 GCF_039871815.1 Micromonospora sp. B9E7 | reverse complement strand
CTCTTCAATCCAGCGCGGCCGACCCAACCCCCAAGGTCGACACTTCAGAACAGTCACTTCCCGGACCCGCCAAACCCCAGCCTAGAACACCACTCCTCGCCGTCTCTTGACACAGAGGGGTGCCATGTGGCAGGCCGCCCTCGATGCCACCTGGGCCGGGCCGCCGGTCTGGTTCCACGGCGACATCGCGTACGGCAACCTGCTGGTCCGCGACGGCCGGCTCGCCGCCGTCATCGACTTCGGCTGTTGCGGCGTCGGCGACCCCGCCTGCGACACGGTGATCGCCTGGACCCTGCTGGACGGAGCCAGCCGCGCCGCCTTCCGCGACGCGCTCGGCCTGGACGACGCCGCCTGGACCCGTGGGCGTGGGTGGGCGCTGTGGAAGGCGCTGATCACGCTGGACGAGCCGGATCCGGAGCGGGCCGCCGCGGCCCGGCACGTGCTCGGCGAACTGCTCACCGAGCACACCGTGTCCCACTGAGCCCGTACGGTATGGACATGCCCGGTTGGGAGGACGTACGCCGGATCGCGCTCGCGTTGCCGGAGACCACCGAACGGCCGTCCTACGACGGACTGCCCGCCTGGCGGGTGCGGGACAAACCGTTCGTCTGGGAGCGACCGCTGCGGCGGGCGGACCTCGACGCCCTCGGCGCCGCTGCGGCGGGCGGCCCGCTCCTCGGCGTCCGGGTGAACGACCTCGGCGTCAAGGAAGCCCTGCTCGCCGACGACCCGTCGATCTACTTCACCACTCCGCACCTCGACGGCTATCCGGCGGTGCTGGTCCGGCTCGACCGGATCAGCCTGGCCGAGTTGACCGAGGTGGTCACCGAGGCGTGGTGCGCCCGCGCCCCGAAGCGGCTCGCCGCCGCCCACCGCGCCGACCAGGGGCCCACCGACGCCTAGCTAGCCGGCCGGGGCCGGGGCGGCGTGTTCGGTGCGGCAGCGAGGGCAGCGCAGTCGCGCTCCGGCAGCCGTGCGGGGCACCCGCAACCGCTGACCGCACCCGCAGGTCACCACCGGCGCCGACGCCCGCAGGTATTCGTCGCGACCGCGCTGCGACCATCGGCCGTGACAGCGGGCGCACCACTTCGGCGGGTAGCTGTGGTAATGGGCCAGACCGAACGCGCCCACGATCATCAGGGTGACCGGGACCAGCAGACCGAGCACGGCGAGCAGAGCGGACAGCAGCCCGCCGACGCCGTTCGACACCAACACGGCCACCACCGTGAGGACGGCCACCGGCACCCCGAGCAGGGTGAACCCGAAGCCCCAGGCGAAGGCCAGCAGGGACGGCAGGAACAACCACATGCCGCCGGGCATCCACCGGCGGACGCCGTACCCACCACAGCGGGGGCAGTTCGGCGCCGCTCGGTGGGGCACGGACCGCAGCGCCTTCGGCGTCAACCACTCGACCGACCGCTTGAGGATCTCCTCGACCAGCTTGGCCGCGAGGGCCTGGAAGAACGATTCGAGCATGCGCCACCTCCCTCGCCACCGGGATCGGCCGAAAGAGATGTCCTCCGCAGCGTCAGCCACCGACCATCGTGGCCGGTCGGTGCCACCATCGCGGCTCAGCACGCCGACCACACCGCCCGGGAGACGCCAACCCGACAGCGCCGGCCGCACCCGGCGGATGTTCGTCAGGCGTTCGGCTGGTGGCCGCGCGGACGTCGGCCGGGGCCACTACCGTCGGCGCCCCGGCACGTCCCGCTCTCCCCGCACCCTGGAGGCCGCCGCGCATGACGTCGTCACCCACCCGCCGCACCGCCGCCGAGGTCACCGCCGTCCACCGAATCGGCGACACCGCGCCGCACAGCGCGTTCACCGACCTCGTCCGGTACGCCGGAAACTGGTTCTGCGCCTTCCGCGAGGCACGGACCCACCTCTCCCCCGACGGGGTGATCCGGATACTGACGTCGACCGACGGGCGGTCCTGGAGCACCGCGACAGTGCTGCGCCAGGACGGCGTCGACCTGCGTGACCCGCGATTCGTCGCCCGGCCCGGCGGGCGGTTGCACCTGCTGGCGGCAGCCGCCGTCGGGGACCCCAGCAAGACGTTCCAGACGGTGACCTGGCAGTCGGCCGACGGGTACGCCTGGGGCGACCCGGTCCCGGTCGGCGAACCGGGTGTCTGGGTGTGGCGGGCGGCCTGGCACGACGGCGCGATGTACGGCGTCGGCTACGCCACCCGGGAGCCGAGGTTCGCCCGGCTCTACCGCAGCACCGACGGCGTCGACCTCCAGCCGTGGGTGCCGGTGCTGTTCGAGGGTGGTTATCCCAACGAGTCGGGGCTCGTCTTCACCCCGGACGGCACCGCCTTCTGCCTACTGCGCCGCGACGGGGTGGGCGCCACCGCGCAACTCGGTCGGGCACTGCCGCCGTACCGGGACTGGAGCTGGACCGACCTGGGCGTCCAGGTGGGTGGGCCGACGCTGCTGCGGCTGCCCGACGGACGTCTGCTGGCCGGCGTACGGCTGCACGACGGCGAGGTCCGCACCGCGATCTGCGCCGTGGACCCGCAGCGGGGTGAGCTGACCGAACTGGTCGCGCTGCCCTCGGGCGGCGACACCAGCTATCCCGGCCTCGTCTGGCACGACGGCCTGCTGTGGGTCAGCTACTACTCCTCCCACGAGGAGCGGACCTGCGTGTACCTGGCGGAAGTCCGGTTGACGGATTGAGCAGTCGGTCCTCATTGGCCTGATTCACGGGACCGCACCGCACCGTACCGCCCGCTATCGTCCTGACAACGGTCGATTCCTCGGCCTCGCGGGGTCCTGGTGCCGCGCGGCCGCACCGGCCGACCAAGTGATCGAAGCTGCCCGGATCGCCCTTCCGGGTCACCAGCCAGCACCGAGCTGACAGGGAAGAGGAGCATGCGTCTCACGCGCAGTCGCCTGGCGAAGGGGGCGGTGCTACTCGCCACCGTCGTCGTCGCGGGCACGACCATCAGTTCCACCGCGCAGGCGGTGAGCGGTGTCAGCCCGGTGCCCTCGGGCACCTACCTGTTCACCGCCAAGATTCAGAACGACCTCGGGGCCTGTTCCGCCGCGCTGGTCGACCCCACCTGGGTGATCACCACCGCCGACTGCCTCACCAGCGGGGGCCAACCCGTGGTCGCCGGACCGCCGACGCGCCCGACGACCGTCACGGTCGGACGGACGGACCTGACCGCCACCGGGGGCCACGTCATGGCCGTCACCGCGCTGGTGCCGCATCCCTCCCGCAACGTGGTGCTCGCCCAGCTCGAACGGCCGGCGACAGGCGTCACGCCGATCTCCCTCGGCCCGGCGGCGACGGCGGGAGAGCAGCTCATGGCCGCCGGCTTCGGCCGTACCGCCCCCGAGTGGGTGCCCGACAAGCTGCACGCCGGCGCCTTCGCCGTCACCGGCATCGCCGGCACGACCGTCACCATCGACGGCAGTGACACCGCCACCAGCCTGTGCAAGGGCGATGCCGGCGGCCCACTGGTGCGGGTCGGCTCGGGCGCGCCCCAACTGGTCGCCCTGCACGACCGCTCCTGGCAGGGCGGCTGTCTCGCCGAGACAGAGACCCGTCGCACCGCCACCGAGGTCCGGGTCGACGACCTCGGGTCCTGGATCGCCCAGAACACCCGCAACAGCTACGTGGCGCTCTCGCCCGGCGGGGCCCTACTGGACACTCGCAGCGGCGTCGGCGCCAGCGCGGGCCCGCGTACCGGTGCGGTCACCACCGACTTCCAGGCGCTCGGTGTCGCGGGAGTCCCGGCCACCGGCGTCACCGCCGTCCTGGTGGACGTCACGGCGATCAAACCCACCACCGCCGCCTACCTGACGGTGTTCCCGCAGGGGTCGCCACGGCCGGCCACGTCCTCGCTCAACGCCTCCCCTGGTGAGACGATCTCCACCACGCAGGTGGTCAAGGTGGGGCCGGACGGCAGACTTTCCGTCTACCACCAGGGCGGCAGCACGCACGTCCTCGTCGACGTGCACGGCTACTTCACCAACAGCGGGGGCGGTGGCCTCGTCGCGGTGCCGCACACCCGCGTCGTGGACACGCGGAACGGCACGGGCACCACCACCGGAACGATTCCCACCAACGGCAGCCGCACGTTCACGCTGACCGGGGGCGTCGTTCCGGCCGGAGCGAGCAACGCGCTGCTCGACGTGGCCGTGGTCGACGCCGCGCACGGCGGCTACCTCAGCGCGTACGCGACGGGTGGCGCGGCCGATCCGACCAGCGTGATGGACTACGCCGGTGGGGTCACCTCGCAGGGGCTCTCGGTCAAGCTCTCCGCTGCTGGTCAGGTCACCTTCGTGAACCGGGGTCCGGCCGTGCACCTGGTGATCAGCCTGGAGGGCTACGTCGCGGCCTCCCCGACCGACGGTGCGGATCTGCGCCTCACCCAGGCCATCCAGGTGGCGGACACCCGGGCCAACGGCGGGGCACCGCTCAAGTCGAAGGGCGAGCTGTTCCTCAACCTCACCGGCGCCAACGGCATCCCCGTGAACGCAATGGACGGCGCGCTGGTCTCGGTGACGACGGTCAGCCCCACCACGAACGGGTATCTCACTGTCGAACCGGATGGGATCTTCGGGTACACCAACCCGGGCGGGCCGATCGTGCGAAACCCGTCGGTGTCGAACTTCGCCGCAGGCCACTATGCCCGCACCACGATGGTGGTCACCAAGGTCGGTCGGGACACCGGCCGAATCGGTGACGGACGGCCCGGCATGATCAGGATCCTGAACGTCAGCAGCGGCACCGTGCACGTGGTGGTGACCCTGCACGGCTGGTTCAACAAGCCGGCGGGCAGCGCCGACTGACCGACGCCGCGCGGCTCCTACCCTGGGTGGTAGGAGCCGCGCGGCGCTGTCCGGCACCGGAACACTCGATTAGCCTGCGGGGCATGGCATCGACGTTGACCGAAGCGACGGATCCGTACTGCCTGCGGGAGGGCGAGAGCGCCGCCCTCCTGCGTGGGCACGGGTGGCACCGGTTCGTCGTGCTCGGCGACAGCGTGGCCGAGGGCAGTTGCGAACCCACCCGGGCTACTCCGAGCAGCAGTGGGCCGACCGGATCGCCAGCGAGCTCGACGCCGCGCGCCCGGGTCTGGCGTACCTCAATCTCGGTCGCAGTGGGCTGCGCGCGCACGAGGTCCGCGCCACCCAGCTGGCCCCGGCTCTGGCGTTCGGTCCGGACCTGGCACTTGTGGTGTGCGGCGGCAACGACGCCTTCCGGTCCCGGTACGACGCGGACAGCGTCGACGCGGAGCTGACCGCGATGATCGACGCTCTCCAGCAGGCCGCCGCGGACGTGATCACGGTGGGCATGTTCGACGTGTCGTACAGCCCTGCGGTGCCGGAGGCGGTGCGCCCGGGTCTGCGGGAGCGGATGCGCCGCCTGTCCGCGCACGCCGCGCGCCTCGCCGAGCGTCTGGGCACCCTGCACGTGCATCTCACCGAGCACCCGCTGACGGCCGACCCGACCCTCTACAGCACGGACGGCCGTCACGGTAGCGCCCGCAGCGACGCCATCGCCACCGCCGAAACCTCCGTGCCCTCTGCACCCACCGCCCCTGACCCCACCCCACCCCCGCGGCCCTCGAGCCGGGAAGCCCACCCGCCGCCGGTGATCAAGAGATTTGCGTCATCGGACCTGGCGTGTCGTGACCGAAACCTCTTGATCATCAGAGGTGGGGGTCAGTCCTTCAGGAGGACTCCGGTGAGGAGGACGCCGTGGGCGAGGTTGAGGACGCCGTCGCAGCCGGGGTAGCCGACCCGGTCCAGGCCGCCGGAGGCGTGGCGGCCGAACAGGTACGGGGCCAGGGAGTACGGGACGTCGGCCGTCACCGTCTCACCCGTCTCGACCTGCACGAAGTCCATCGGCACCCGGTCGGTCGGCAGGTACTCCTGCAGGATCGCGCCGCCCTGCTCGACGGCGGCCCGGACGCCGTCGGCCCAGTCCGTCGAGCTCAGCTCCGGGCCGAGCAGCACGCCGTGTCCGGCCGAACCGTCGGCGGGTTTGGCCACCAGCTTCGCCTGCTCCGCGACTGCCCGGTCGAGCACCTCGGCCGTCAACGGCAGCGTGCACGACACGTGCCGCCGGATCAGCGTCTGGTCGTCGGCGGGTAGGCCGTCGACGACCTCCCACAACCAGGCGAAGATGATCTTGTTGCCGAGCAGCCGGGCCGCCGCCGACACGAACATCGGCAGTGTGCCCGCCGCGAGAGCACCGCCACCGCGTCGAGGTCGGCGGTCGGGGTGACCCGGTTGGGCACGAACAGCCGGAACAGCCGACGGCCGCGCGGTCGCTGTGGGCGATCTCGGCGATGAGGGTGCGGGCAGCGGGACAGTAAGCGCAAGATCGCGGAATGGGAGCCGCCCAGCCTCGTCCGATCATGGAGTTGTGGTGCCTGGCTTGGTGCCACTCGGGCACTTTGTCGCCCACCACAACTCCATGATCGACGGGGGCAGCGGGGGCGAGCCGGCGGGCTGTCAGGCGAGCGCCGGGGTCTGGGCGTGGATGTGGAAGCGCAGCGAACGGGCGTCGGTGAAGCACTCCCGCATCGGACGCACCAGGTCCCGGTGCTCCGGGCTGCGTTCCCAGGTCTCGAAGTCGGCCAGGCTCGCCCACTCACTGGTGATCAACCACTGCTCCGGGTCGGTCGACGAACGACAGACCTGGTCGACCAGGTGCCCCGGCACCCCGCCGGCCACCAGGTGCCGCACCTGTTCGTACGCGGCGAGGAACTGCTCGGTGCGCGGCACCGGCACCCGCACCAGGAAGACCACCCGGGCCCGATTGTCGCTCATGACGGCTCTCCCATCGTCGGCGCGGCCCCACGCAGGACCAGCGCGCTGTTGAACCCGTCGAAACCCCGCGCGCAGACCAGCGCGAGGCGGTTGCGCGGCCGACGGTGCTCCCGCAGGAAGTCCAGCTCGCACCCGTCGGCCACCTCGTCCGGGCCGGCCGAGGCCGGCAACGTGTCGTGCGCGAAGGCGAGCAGCGCGGTCGCCACGTCCAACGCCGACCCACCCTGGTACGCCCGCCCGGTCAGCGGCTTCTGCGTCGTCACCGGAGGCGGTCGGTCGCCGAACACCGCACGCAACGCCTCGGCCTCGCTGCGGTCGTAGCGGGGCACCCCGAGCGCGTCGGGCAGCACCACGTCGATCCCGACCGCCGCGACGCCGGCCCGGTCCAGGGCCTGCCGCATCGCCCGCGCGTACTGCCCCGCGTCGCCGGCGCTCTCTGCCGTGGTGTGCGCGGCGTCGTGGGTGGAACCCCAACCACTCACCTCGCCGTAGACCCGGGCGCCCCGAGCCAGGGCGTGCCCCAACTCCTCCACCACGAACACCGCTCCTCCCTCGGCCGGGAGGTAGCCGCTGGCCGCCGCGTCGAACGGTCGGTACGCCCGCTCTGGGTCGGCCACGTCACTGAGCAGACCGGAGCGCAACTGGCACGCCAACGCGTACGGGCTCAGCGGGCACTCGGTCGCCCCGGCGATCACCACCGGTGTGCCCCGGCGCACCGCCCGGGCCGCGTGCGCGAGACTGTCCAGCCCGCCGGCCGCCTCCGCGACCAACACCCCGCTCGGGCCCTTGAACTGGTGGTGGATGGAGAGCTGCCCGACACTGGCCGCGTAGAACCAGGCGATCGACTGGTACGCCCCGACCGTCCGCGACGTCCCACCCCAGAGCCGTTGCAGCTCCCGCTGGCCGAACAGGTTGCCCCCGGACGAGCTGGCCAGGGTCACCGCGTAGCCGTACGGGTCGGGCGCCCGCTCGGGCAGGCCGGCATCGGCCAGCGCCAGCCGGGTGGCGGCGAAACCGAGGTGCGTCCACCTGTCGGTCTGCACCAACTGTCGACTGCCCGCGTAGGAGTCGGGGGTGAAGCCGGGCACCTCCCCGCCGTTGCGGGTCGGGTAACCGGACGGGTCGAACAACGTGATCGGCCCGGTCCGCCGGGTGCCGGCCAGCACCGTACGCCAGTGCGCGTCCGCGCCGATGCCACTGGGCGCCACCACACCGATGCCGGTCACCACCGCCCGGGCCACCGGGGCGCCCACCCCGTCCCGCTGCTGGGGGGCGCTCACGCCGGCACGCTCCCGGGAAGTCGGCGGAACACCATCGCCGACTGGAAACCGCCGAACCCGCTGCCCACCGAGAGGGCCACGTCCACCGGGACCTCCCGCGCCTCGTTCGGCACGTAGTCCAGGTCGCACTCCGGGTCCCGGGTGCTCCAGTTCGCCGTCGGCGGCACCACGCCGAACTCGATCGCGAGGGCACACGCGGCCATCTCGATCGACCCGATCGCACCCAGCGAGTGCCCGACCATCGACTTGATCGAGCTGATCGGCACCTGGTACGCGCGCTGACCCAGCGCCCGCTTGAACGCGGCCGTCTCGTGCCGGTCGTTCTGCCGGGTACCCGAACCGTGCGCGCTGATGTAGGACACCTGCTCCGGGATGATCCGACCCTGTTTGAGCGCGTCGGTCACGGCGAGGCTCATCTCCAACCCGTCCGGCCGCAACCCGGTCATGTGGTAGCCGTTGCTGCGGCTGGCGTACCCGGCCACCTCGCAGTAGATGTGCGCCCCCCGCCGCAGGGCGTGCCCGGCCTCCTCCAGCACCAGCACCGCCCCACCCTCGGCCAGCACGAACCCGTGCCGGTCCGCGTCGAAGGGACGCGAGGCGTGCGCCGGGTCGTCGTTGTCCGGGCTGGTCGCCTTGATCGCGTCGAACGAGGCCACCGTGACCGGCGAGATCGGCGAGTCCGCCGCGCCGGCCAGCATCACGTCCGCCTCACCGTCCACGATCATCTGGTGGGCGTACCCGATGGCGTCGATGCCGGAGGTGCAACCGGTCGACACCACCTGCGCCGGGCCGTGCAACCCGTGCCGGCAGGCCACGTCGGCGGCGAGGCTGCTGGGCACCAACGCCTGATAGAGGTACGGGCCACCGCGTGCCGCGTCGACCAGCCACCGCCGGCCGTGCTCGCTGACCGTCACGTAGTCCTGCTCCAACGCCATCGTGCCGCCCACGGCCGTGCCCAGCACCACCCCGGCCCGGTCCCGCTCCGCGTCGGTGAGCACCAACTGGGCGTCGGCGACCGCCTCGGCGGAGCAGGCCAGCGCGAACTGCACGTACCGGTCTGCCCGGCGACGCTCGGCCTCGCTGAGCCCCGCCGCGACCGGGTCGAAGTCGCACTCCGCGGCGATCTGCGACCGGAACGGCGACGGGTCGAAGAAGCTGATCCGCCGGGTGGCGGTCCGCCCCTCGGTGATGGTCTTCCAGAACCGGTCCCGGCTCGCGCCGCCCGGGGCGACCACCCCGATTCCGGTCACCACCGTGCGGCGTCCGGTCATCGCGTCACCTCTGTTCGCGACTGCGGGGCTCGCAAACCCGGCTCACTCCTCGCGCTCACGACGTGCCCCGCTGCTCGACCAGTTCGGTGTCGACGTGCCCCAACTCGGGGCGTGGGGCGAGCGGACCCAGGTGGAAGACCACCTCGGCCGGCTCGACGCCGGTGTTGCGCAGTCGGTGCCGCACGTTCACCGGCACGAACAGACCCTCGCCGGTGGCCAGCAGCGTCGGCTGGTCGTCCAGGTCGACGGTGATCGCGCCGCGCACCAGGTACAGGAACTCCTCGCTGTACGGGTGGTAGTGCTCGGCGATCCGCTCCCCCGGCGCGAGGGTGGCCACCCCGAGGAACCCCGAGGTGCTGCCGACGGTGCGGGGGCCCAGCAGCACCCGCAGCTCACCGCCGCGCCGCCGGTCGGCGGGTACGTCCCGGGCGGCGATCGGCCGGGTGCTCAGGTCACTCATCGTCGGCCTCCGTCGACTCGTCGCCGGCCGCCGGGTGGCCCTGGTCGGCGCGCTGCCGGGCGATCCGCTCCACCCGGTCCTTGATCACTGCGAGTTGGATGACACTGTTGGTGTTGATCCGCTCGGTCATCGCGGCGTTGTCGACAGGCGCCGTCGGCTTCATCGCGAAGTCCTGCGTCCAGGTCATCCGGGTGCCGCCGGCCTCCTCGGTGTAACGCCAGTGGATCCGCATGTACTCGAACGGCCCGGTCTCCACCCGGTGCGCCCGCACCTGGCGGCTCACCGGGTCGGCGGTGCGTTCACTGACCCAGCTCCAGGACACCCCGTTCTCGTCCGGGTACATGGTGAGCCGGAACCGCACCGTGTGCCCGTCGCGGTGCAGGATCTCCACCACGGCGTACTCGGTGAACAGCTCGGTCCAGTTCGCCACGTCGTTGGTGACCTCCCAGACCACCGCGAGCGGCGCGTCGACGACCACGCTGTTCTCGGTGTGCCCGGGCGGGTCGGCGCGGTCGGCGACCAGGTCGGCCACCGCCGAGATGCTCAGCTCTCCGGCCTGCTCGGGGATGCTCACCTGCCACCGGTCGGCGACGACGGCGGAGAGCTCCAGCAGGGCGAGTGAGTCCATGCCCAGCTCCTCCAGCGAGGCGGCGGGCGCCCGGGCCGCGGCATCGGCGTCGAGCCCGCAGTGCGCCACCAGGATGTCGGTGATCTCGGCGGTCATCGGGCGACCATGGGTGACGGTCATCGGGTCCTCCTGTTGGTTACGTCGGGCGTCGCGGCGGACGCGGTGCGCGGTGCGGGGGTGGCCGTCGGCCGCTGCGCGGGCGCCGCACCGGGCACACCGAGCAGACGGTCGACCAGGCCCGTGGTGTAACGGCCCTTGCGGAATGCGGCGTCGTCGAGCACCCGCCGGACGAACGGAATGGTGGTGTGCACGCCCGGCCCGGCGATGTCGAACTCGTCGAGGGCACGTTCCAGCCGGTTGAGGGCCAGCTCCCGGTCGGGAGCCCAGACGACCACCTTCGCCAGCAACGAGTCGTACCAGGGGCCGATCACGTAGCCGGCGCTGGCGTGGGTGTCCACCCGGGTGAACGGGCCGCCGGGTGGGGTGAAACGCTCCAACCGGCCAGGAGTGGGCGCGAAGCCACGCCCCGGGTCCTCCGTGTTCACCCGGCACTCCACCGCGACACCGCGCAGGCGGATCTCCTCCTGCCGCCAGCGCAGCGGCACCCCGGCGGCGATGTGCAGTTGCTCGTGCACCAGGTCGATCCCGGTGACCATCTCGGTCACCGGATGCTCCACCTGGATCCGGCAGTTGATCTCCAGGAAGTGGAACTGTTCCTCGGCGTCGACGAGGAACTCCAGCGTGCCGGCACCGACGAAGCCGACCTCGAGCGCACCCCGCAGTGCCGTTTCGGCGATGGTGTCGAGGACGGCGGCGGGCAACGCCGGGGCGGGGGCCTCCTCCACCAGCTTCTGGTGCCGGCGTTGCACCGAGCAGTCCCGGGTGCCCAGGTGCACCCCGTTCCCGTGCGAGTCGCAGAGCACCTGCACCTCGACGTGCCGAGCCTCGGTGAGGTAACGCTCGACGTACACCCGGTCGTCGCCGAAGGCGGCCTGGGCGGCGGCCCGGGTCCGGGTGTACGCCCGACGCAGCTCGCCCGGGGTGCGTACCACTGTCATGCCCCGGCCACCGCCCCCGGCGGCGGCCTTCACGATCACCGGATAGCCGACGGTCTCGGCCACCTCGGCGGCTGCGGCGGCGGTCGGCACCGGTGCGACGCTGCCCGGTGACAGCGGCAGGCCGGCGCGGCTCATCAGGGCCCGCGCCGAGGACTTGTCGGCCAGCGCGGCCATCACCGCCGGTGGTGGGCCGATGAAGGTCAGTCCGTTGTCCGCGCAGATCTCGGCGAAGTCGGCGTCCTCGGAGAGGAAGCCGTAGCCGGGGTGCACGGCCTGCGCCCCCACCTGTCGGGCTGCCTCCACGATCGCCGCCGCGTTGAGGTAGCTGCGCCGACTCGACGCCGGCCCGATCCGGACGGCCTGGTCGGCGAGCCGGACGGCGGCCGAGTCGGCGTCCGCCGCGGAGTAGACCACCGCCGTCCGCACGCCCAGCTCCCGGCAGGCACGCAGTACCCGCAGCGCGATCTCGCCCCGGTTGGCGATCAACACGGTCTCGAACATCGTCAACCACTCCGCGCCGTCACGCCGGGTCCAGTTCGACCAGCGGCTGGTCGTACTCCACCGGCTGGCCGTCCTCGACGAGGATCGCGACCACCCGACCGCCGCGGTCGGCGGTCACCTCGTTCATCAGCTTCATCGCCTCGACGATGGCGACCGGCTGGCCCGGGCGGACCAGGTCCCCCACCGTGACGAACGGTCTCGCGCCGGGCTCCGGCGACCGGTAGAAGGTGCCGACGATCGGCGCCCGCACCGCGGCGCGACCGGGCACCGACGGAGAGGGCGACGCCGCCGGTGGGCGGGGTGCCGGCGGCGCGTCCACCATGGCCGGCGGAGGGGGCACGTCGGGTCGGGTCGCGTTCTCTGGGTGCCACTCGATTTCGAGGACCGCCGGCCCGCTGCGCAGCCGGATCCGGCGCACCGGTCCGGCCAGCTCGGCGATCAGGTGCTGCGCCTGCCGGCGCAGTCCGGCCAGTGCCTCCTCCTCGCCCGCGCCGGTGTCGTCGGGCGCCTCGACGGTCGACACCGCCCCGTTCTCGGCGCTCACCGGGCACCCGCCCGCTGACCGGCCCGGGCCGCGCCGAACCGCCGGAAACGCTGCCGGCGGAGCCGGACCAGCATGGCCGGGGGCACGTCCAGCAGCGGCAGCAGATTCGCCAGCAGGGCGGCCCGCAACCGGAGCGCGGTCTCCGCCGGGTCGTCGTGCGCGGCGGCGGACGGCTCCGGCACGACCTCGTCGACCACACCGAGCCGGCACAGGTCGGGCGCGGTCAGTCGCAGCGCCCGGGCGGCCTGCGGCGCCGCGGACCGGTCCGGCCAGAGGATTGCCGCACAGCCCTCGGGGCTGATCACCGAGTAGACCGCGTTCTCCAGCATCAGCACCCGGTCGGCGACGGCGAGGGCCAGTGCGCCGCCGCTGCCGCCCTCCCCGGTGATGACCGCCAGCACGGGGGTGGGCAGCACGGTGAGGGTGAGGATGTTCTCCGCGATGGCCGCCGCCTGGCCCTGCTCCTCGGCGCTCACCCCGGGATCGGCGCCGGGGGTGTCCACCAGGGTCACCACCGGCAGGCCGAGCCGGGCGGCCAGGCGCATCAGCCGCAGCGCCTTGCGGTGCCCGGCCGGGCTGGCCATGCCGAAGTTGCGGCCCACCAGTTCGGCGGTGGTGTGCCCCTTCTGGTGGCCGATGACCATCACGTGCCGGCCGGCCAGCCGGGCCACGCCGCCCACGATGGCCGGGCAGTCCCCGCCGAGCCGGTCGCCGTGCAGTTCCACGAACCCGTCGAAGACCGAGTCGAGGTAGTCCAGTGTGGTCGGCCGGCCGGGGTGCCGCGCCATCCGGACGGTGTCCCACCCGTCGCGTACCGCCGGGGTTCCGCCCGCTTCCGAGCTGGCCGGCGCGGCCGGCGGGTCCGTCGGCAGCGCGGCCGCCGCGCCGTCGTCGGCGAGGCGCTCGCGGCGCGGCGCCGGCTCCTGCCGGGGTACGGGTGAACAGGTCGGACGGCCGGCGCGGGTCGCGGCGAGCAGCGCCACCAGCCGTCCGCGCAGTGACCGGCGCTGCACCACCATGTCGACCTGCCCGTGCCGAAGCAGGAAGTCGGCGGTCTGGAAGCCCTCCGGCAGCGCCCGGCCGGTCACCTGACGGATCACCCGGGGGCCGGCGAAGCCCATCCGCGCGCCGCTCTCGGCGAGCACCAGGTCGGTGTTGGTGGCGAACGACGCGGCCACCCCACCGTAGGTCGGGTCGGTGAGGACGCTCACGGTGAGCAGACCCGCCTCGCGCAGCGCGGCGATGGCCTGGCTCACGGTGGCCATCTGCATCAACGACAGCGCGCCCTCCTGCATCCGCGCCCCACCGGAGGCGGTCACCAGGACCAGCGGGATGCGGTCGTCCAGCGCCCGTTCGGCGGTCCGGGTGATCAGCTCGCCGACGGCACAGCCCAGGCTGCCGCCGAGGAAGCGGAAGTCCATCACCGCCACCGCGACCGGGTGTCCACCGATGGTGGCCGTGGCACAGACGACGGCTTCGACCAGGCCGGTGCTGGCCCGCGCGGCGGTGAGCCGGTGCGGGTACGGCAGCACGTCGACGAAGTCGATCGGGTCCATCTCCGGCAGCCGGTCGGACAGTGGGCGCAGCGATCCGGGGTCGACGAGTTGGCGTAGGCGTTCCGGTGCGCCGAGTCGGGCGTGCTCCCCGCACTCCGGGCAGACGTCCAGGTTGCGGCGCAACCGTTTGCGGTAGAGCAGACTGGCGCAGCCGGCGCAGCGGGACCAGAGTTGTTCCTCGCGCGGTGCGGTGGCCGTCACGACCGTCCTCCGGTGTCCGGGGCGTCGAACCGGTAGAAGCACTGCGCCATGGCGTCGCGCGGTGAGCGCCAGGTCGACAGGTACGGCGAGACGTACGGGCGCAGGCGGTCGCTGACCCGGATGAACTCGGGGTGCCCCCGGGCGGCCTCGACCGCACCCTCCGCCGGCTGCTCGGTCTCCAGCAGGTGCACATAGAGATCGTGCAGGCGGTACAGCGAGCGGTGCCGGACGCCGACCAGACGCGGCAGCTCCGTCGCGTCCGACTCGGCGAAGATCTCGGCGACCCGCTCCGCAGCGGCCGGATCCACCTTCGCGACGATCAGCGATCGGTCCATACTGGGCCTCCCCCCACGGCGTCCGGCCGGCGACGGGTGACCCCCGGACGCGCTGGACGACTGCCCACACGATGCGGCAGTCCTCGTCACGGCGGCGTCACGACGCAGGGCCGGCCGGGGACGCACCTTCGTGACGCTGCGTTGACGCAACCTGTGTATCAGCTATGCATCGACCCGGCGTCAAGCCCTCGATCGATCGGATGTTTGCGCAGTTCAGAACCGATCTCAGGTTGACTGTCGCCAATAGGAAGGCCACGCCGCCGTTGACGCAATGTGACCGTTATTGATAATCTTCACGGTGGTCAGCCCGGCGGCCTCGGCGGGTGGGGCCGCGCCCGGCAGCCGGGGTCGCGCCTCCATCGGTGGGGTCGACAGAGGCGTCACGGGCAGCCGATCCAGGACGCAGCAGACAGGCGGGACGAGCGTTCCGCAGGGGGTGCCGCCGTGGCCGCTGATCCGACCGTGCCAACCGCCGGGAGCCCGCCCGAGGAGGGCGTCTCACTGCACCTGCTCGGCGGCTTCCGACTGCTGCGCGACGCGGCGCCGATCGTGGTGCCGCGCGGTCTGCAACGGGTGATCGCACTGATCGGGCTACGCCCCGGCGCCACCCGCAGCCAGCTCGCCGGGCTGCTCTGGCCCGACGCGTCGGAGGAACGGGCGCTGTCCTCCCTGCGCACCGCGCTGTGGCGGCTCCGTCAGGACCCGTGCTGCCCGATGACCGTCGCCAGCGACACCGTACGGCTCGACCCGACGGTCCGGCTCGACGTGGACGACCTGGTCGGCACCGCGGCCCGGGTCCGCGACGGCGACGACCCGAGCACCGCCGCCGGGGCGCTCGCCGCCGGACGGCACGATCTCCTCCCCGGGTGGTACGACGACTGGGTGCTGCTGGACCGGGAGCGGCTGCGCCAACTCCGCCTGCACATGCTGGAACAGGTGGCCGGGCAACACCTCACCGCCGGGCGGCACGGCGAGGCCCTCGAAGCCGCGCTGGAGGCGATGGCCGCCGAGCCGTTACGAGAAACGCCCCACCGGCTGGTCGTCCGCATCCACCTGGCCGAGGGCAACGCCTTCGAGGCCGTGCACGCCTTCTACGTCTACCGGGACCTGTTGCGCAGGGAGCTGCGCCTGGAGCCGAGCCCGGCGATGAGCGCCCTGCTCGACGACACGCTCGCCCCGATCCGCCAGGCCAGCCGGGACGCCGTGGCCGATCGCCCGTCACCGGCCGGGCGGCGTACGTGACGGTGACGTGACAGTCGCTGCGGCACGGTGGGCGCACAGAGCACGTGGCGCCGATCCAAGGGTCGGAAAGGCCACCGGCGGAAGGGGTCCCATGAGTCGTCTACTGATCGTCAGCCGGATCATCCCGGGCTCGGAGGGGCGGGTCGCGCAGATCTTCGCCGAATCCGACGCCACCGAACTGCCCGGCCTGACCGGTGTCACGCACCGGTCCCTGTACTGCCTGCACGACCTGTGCGTACACGTGATGGAAACCTCGGACGTCGACCCGGACGCCCTCGCGGCCGCCCGCAACCACCCGCTCTTCCAGCAGGTCAACGAGCGGCTCTCCGCACACACGTCGCCGTACCTGCCGACCTGGCGCTCCCCCCGGGACGCGATCGCCGGTTGCTTCTACCGGTGGGACGCCCCCAACGTGCCAACGGCCCGTCCAGCCAGCACCGACGCGCCAGCGGCGCGTCCAGCCACCACCGACGCGCCTGCGGCGCACCCGGCTGGTTGACATGTCCGGTGCGCCACCGCACGTCGTGATCATCGGCGCCGGCACCGGCGGGTTGTGCCTGGCGCACGGCCTGCGC
The DNA here is from genome assembly GCF_039871815.1 of Micromonospora sp. B9E7. Lineage (NCBI taxonomy): Bacteria > Bacillati > Actinomycetota > Actinomycetes > Micromonosporales > Micromonosporaceae > Micromonospora > Micromonospora sp. B9E7. Next base: position 72,123 of record NZ_JBDPLX010000029.1, on the reverse strand, counting down.
CGGGCCGGGATCACCGTCGCCGTCTACGAACGGCACCGCGACCGCGCCGACGGGCTGCTCGGCTACCGGGTCGGCATCGGCCCGACCGGTAGCCGGGCGCTGCGCGAGTGCCTGCCCCCGGACCTGTTCGCCACCTTCCTCGCCACCTGCGCCCGGCCGCCGCACTACTTCAACGTGGTCACCCAGGGGCTACGCCAGACCGCGTCGTTCCCCCTGCGGCCGAACGCAGACCCGGTGCACACCGAACACTCGGTGGCCCGGATGGTGCTGCGCCACGTGCTGCTGACCGGCCTCGACGACGTGGTGCACTTCGACAAGACCTTCACCCACTACGAGCAGCGCGACGACGGCACGGTCACCGCGCACTTCTCCGACGGCACGACCGCCACCGGGGACCTGCTGGTCGGGGCGGACGGCACCCACTCGGCGGTACGCCGGCAGTACCTGCCGCACGCGGTCACCCGCGACGCCGGCACCATCAACATCGCCACCCGCATTCCGCTGACCGCGCGCACCCGCGGACTCGTCCCCGAGCGCGTCGGTCAGGGCATCTCACTGATCTTCGGCGTCGGCGGCATCATGGGCGTGCTGCACGTCATGGAGTTCAAGTGGGATGCCGCGCGGGTCATCAAACCCGGCGTCAGCGACGCGGACGCCACCGTGCTGAAGAAGTGGCCCGGCCTGTCCCAGGACACCACCACCGACAACATCAACCTGATCATCTGGAGTACGGCCCGCCGGTTCCCGACCGACGTGATGGAGCGTCGCGGCGAGGACCTCGTACGGGTTGCCCTGGGCCTCACCACCAACTGGCACCCCAACCTGCGGGAGTTGCTGACCCGGGCGGAGCCGGCCAGCGCCCTACCGATCAAGGTGTCGACCTCCGAGCCGGTGCCTCCCTGGAAGAGCAGCACCGTCACCATGCTCGGCGACGCCATCCACACCATGACCCCCGGTCGCGGTGTCGGCGCGAACACCGCACTTCGCGACGCCCGGCTGCTCTGCGAGCAGCTCACCCGCGCCACCGCCGGTGACAAGACCCTGCTCCAGGCCGTGGCCGACTACGAGGCGGCGATGGCGCCGTACGGCTTCGCGCGGGTCGCCGAGTCGTTGAACCGCAGCGGCACCAGCGGCGACGACCGGATGTACCGACCGGTGGTGGGCCGGCTCGCGCTGCTCGGCGCGCGCGGCTACTTCGGAGTGACCAGCCGGGTGCCGCGGCTGCGCCGACGGTTCGTCGACGACTTCCACACCTACGAGGGCGATCGGGACTGAGTCGGGCAACGGCCCGTCGACCCGGGCTCGGCGTACCCCGCCGGGCCCGGGTCTCGTCGTGCCGTGCTGCGGTCGTGCCGGGTTCTCGCGCTGGTCGGGGCGACGCTCTGTCACCCGGCGGGTACCGGCTGAGGTGGTTACCCCGTCCACAACGCCCCTGGCCGAGCCTCTCTGTCGTCGGTAATGGGCGTGTGCGAAGCTGCGGCGAGTTTTTCTCGTGACTTTTCCAACGAGGTGAGAGGGAGGTTCGCCGTGGCGTGGTCTATCGGACACTCGCTGATAGTGGTACTGGCACTGTTGCTGGGACTGGCCGCCGGGTGGCTGCTGCGCGGCCGGCGGGGCGTGCAGGGCAGCTCGATAGTGGATGGTGATCCCGTCGCCGGACTGGCCGTGATCTCCACTCCGACGCCGGCCGCCACCACCGACGAGCCCCGGCCCGCGGCCGCCGTCGACCCGGCCCCGGCCGCGGTGGCGGACGAGCCGGTGCCGGTGGACACGGTCAGCGCGCCGGCTGCGGTGACCGGACCGGACGACCCCACCCCGGCGTCCGCCCCGACGCCCGTCGCGACGGACACCCCGAGCACCGTCGACCCGGCCGAGATGGCGCTGACCGAGCCCCCGCCGCCGGTACCCTCGGCCGAGTCCGATGCGGATGAGGTGCGGCCGGAGCCCGCTGCGGAGTCCACTCCCGAGCCGTTCGGCGTCGACGAGCAGCGCGCCCCGGCGGCCGTTGTCGCCCCCCGCCAGCCCGCGGACGACCTTCCGCACGTCGACACCACCCCGATCGACACCACCCCGGCTGACGAGCCGGTCGCGGCCAGCCCGGCCGGCGATGCGGAGACCCGGGCCCCGCTGACCGACCCGGAGCCGGTGACCACCGACGCGGCACACGCGGACCCGGTGGACACCCGCCCCGCGGACACCGAGCCGGTGACCACCGACGCGGCGCTCACCAGCGACGTGGACGCCGAGCCGGTGGACGCCGATCGACCGGCTGTGGCGACGCCGCCAGTCCGGCCGACCGACGCCGCGACCCCTCCGGTCCGTTCGGCCGCCGACACGTCGATCAGCAGCGCCGAGGGCGACCCGACGGGTCCGGCCGACGACTTCCGCCGCATCCAGGGAGTCGGGCCGAAGATGGCGGCGGCGTTGCAGGACGCTGGCGTGCGCACGTACGGCCACCTCGGCGAGCTGGACGAGCCGGCGCTGCGCGACCTGATCCGGGCCGCCGGTCTGCGCGCCGCACCCGGGCTGGCCAGCTGGCCGCAGCAGGCCCGCGTGCTCGCCGGTGCCGGCGACGAGATGGCCGCGGTGCTGCCGAACGGCAACCAGGCCTGACGCCTGACCTCGAGCCCCCGGCCGGCCGTCCACCGCGACGGCCAGCCGGGGGCTCCCCCGTCGGTGGCGAGACGTCGTCCGGTGCCGGCCGCCGTAGCACGACGATCCACTCGACATCCCGGTAGCCGCGGTAACCACCCGAGCCGGACGCCCGACTTACCGGAACCCGAGTCGACCAACCCCGGCCGGGGGAAGAGCCGGCGAATCCGGGGTCGTGCGGTCGATTGATCGTTACCGTCCGTGGAGGTGGGCCGGACAGGTCCGTCGAGTCGACCGGTTCCGCAGGAGTAACCCGTGCACCTCCCCGCGCCGGAGCCCGCGTCGCCGCAGGCCAGCGGCCCTCCGGTGCGAGATCCGGAGGGCTCGCGCCGGGTGACCCTCCTCGAACTCTTCTTCGACCTGGTGTACGTGGTCGCGCTGGCGCTCATCTCCCGGACAATGGTCGACCAGCTCGACTGGCGCAGCGCCGGGCAGGCACTGATCATGCTGGCCGCCGTCTGGTGGACCTGGGCGATCACCACCCTCGTTACCGACCTGTACGACCCGGAACGCACCGAGATCAAGCTGCTGATCAGCTCCGTGATGTTCGGCGCGCTGCTGATGACCACGGCGATCCCGCAGGCGTTCAACGACCGGGGGCACGTCTTCGCCGGCACCTACGTGGCGATCCACCTGGGGCGCGGACTGTTCCTGATGCCGGCGGTGCGGCGCCAACCGCAGACCCAGCGTCGAGCGGCGCGCATCTTCATCTGGTTCGCGGTGTCGGCGATCCCGTGGCTCGTCGGCGCGTTCGTCAGCGGGGACGCCCGGATCGCCTGCTGGGCATTCGCGCTCGCCATCGACTACGTCGGTTTTCGACTCGCGTACCCGGTGCCGGGGCTCGGGGTGATTCCGGAGAAGCAGCGCAACGTCACGGCGGAGCATCTGTCCGAGCGTTACCAACAGTTCTTCATCATCGCGCTCGGCGACTGCATCCTGACGATCGGCACCATGTTCAGCGTGGAGCACAACGAGGCCGAAAACATCGCGGCGTTCGCGGTGGCGTTCCTGACCACCCTGCTGCTCTGGCGGATCTACGTGCACAAGTCCGGCGAGCTGCTGCCGAGCGCCATCCAGGCGTCCGCGTCCCCGAGCAGGTTCCTGTTCAGCGCGCCGTACACCCATCTGATGATGATCTCCGGCGTGGTGACCACGGCGTCCGGCTTCCACCTGGTGCTGCACGAGCCGACCGGGGAGACGCCACCGGCCTGGTTGGCGGTGATGTTCGGCGGCCCGGCGCTGTTCCTGGCCGGCCGGGCCTTCTTCGAGTACGAGGTGTTCAGCCGGGTGTCCTGGTCCCGACCGGGCGGCATCCTGGCGCTGCTGACCATCGCACCCGCCGCGTTGTACGTGCCGCCCATGGTCGCGTCCCTGGGTGCCCTGTTGGTGCTGGTCGGGGTGGCGTACGCGGACTACCGGCGAAGTCACGGCAAGCCGCCGGAGACCCCCAGCCCACCGCACTGAACGGGCCCGCGAGCGCGGCTCGGTCGACGTGGAGACGCCAGCCCGGGCGACCGCCGCTCACACCAGCGCCCCGGCGTACCCCCGGACCCGCAACCGCTGCCGGGCGGTGCCGGCCAGGCGCACCTGCAGGCCGAGCGGCGCGGCGGCCCGGCGGACCTCGTCCAGGTGCAGCGATCCGTGCCGGTCCAGGGTGAGCACGGGCGGCTCTTCGAGTTCACCCTCCGGCGCGTGGAAGGAGAGCAGGGTGACCGAGGTGGTGAGGTAGCCCGGGTACGCGGCACGGGCCGCCGCCTCGTCCCGGTGCGAGAGCACCACCAGGTCGTCGAGGTGGGCGAAGTCGGCGGCGAGGGGCCCGGCCTTCCAGTGCGCCGGCTCCTCGGCTGCGCCGGTGAGGTGCCGGGACCGGTTCGCCGAGGTGATGTAGAGGTGGTCCGAACCGCTCTCGGCGAGCGCCCGCTCGAAGAAGGCGTTGGACGGGCAGGTGAGACCGGGCGCGATCACCTGGGTGGTCCGCAACCCCTGGTCGACGCGGACGAGGTGCTCGGGGATCCGTTCCGCCGCCGGCCCCCGGAAGCCGAACGGACCGGCCCCGTAGAGGGCGTCCATCAACGCCCGCACCCGTCCGACCGGCAGTCTCGGTGAGATCCGCGTCCAGTCGTACATCCCCGGGATGCGTCCGATGGCGGTGGTGATGCTGCCGACCTGGTGGACCGGACGCCCCTTGGCCAGGTTGACCCGGCGCACGGTGGCCGGGTCGGGGCGCGTGACGACGGCGTAGAGGTTGGCGAACGCCACCGCGACGACCGCACCGCCGGCGAGCGCGCGGGCCGCGACCGCGACGTCTTCGGGGCGGTCGATGTACAGGGGTGGTGTCGGGGCGTCCATGAGTCCTCCTCGGCGGGGCCGTGAGGCAGTTCTACGTCCACCGGCACGTACGGCGGCGAGGTCGGTCGGCGATCCGATAGAGCGCCCGTGTTACCCGGTGCGGGTGGCCGATGCGCGGACGGTACTCATCGGTGGACCGCATCGGCCGGACGGACCATTCGCGGGGTCGTGGTGCGCGACCGTTAGCCGCGTGACCCGATTGGGTACAACGCCTGCACCTCAGCAATCCACCACATTCCTCAGGAGGCAGCGATGCGCGGCACCTCGATACTCGGAGTCATCGTCGTGATCTGGTTGTTGATCGGCGCGGTCGCGGCCGGCCAACGCGGTTACTACAGCGGCGACGACACCAACTGCGCCGAGGCCGGCACGATCCTGGTCACCATCGTGGCCGGGCCGTTGAACTACATCGGCGCCAACCCCAAGGTCGACTGCAAGCTGCCCGAACCGTCCAAGTAGGACAGACGCGCGCCGGCCCAGGCTCCCGGTAGGGGGCCTGGGCCTGCGCGCGGCAGGACTGGCGCTCGGACTCCACCACCCGCCCCCTCAACAGCTTCCATTCCATCAAATCAGCTTGGTGCATCACCTCTGTTTGATGTATCGTCCGGCTGTGGTGAAGTCGAGTCAACCTGCCCCGGCGTTCGTGCGTCTGACCGCCCATCCGTTGCGATGGCGGCTGCTGGCCGAACTCGCGGACAGCGACTACCGGGTGCGGGAACTGGTGACGCTCGTGGCCGAGCCGCAGAACCTGGTCTCCTATCACCTGCGGCTACTGCGCGACGGTGGACTGGTCACCGCCACACGCAGCAGCTTCGACGGCCGCGACAGCTACTACCACCTCGATCTGGATCGCTGCGCGCAAGCACTGGCCGATACCGGTACCGCGCTGCATCCGGCGCTACGCCGGGAACCCGGCGCGCCGCGCGTACTCCCGGCGGACCTGCGGCGCACACCCCGCCTCAGCGTGCTCTTCGTCTGCACCGGCAACAGCGCCCGCTCACCGATCGCCGAGGCTCTGCTCTGGCACCACACCAACGGTCAGGTCGAGGTGACCAGCGCCGGTAGCCGGCCGAAGCCCCACCTGCACCCCAATGCAGCACGGGTGTTACGCGAGGAGTTCAGCCTCGACATCACCGACCAGCGCCCCCGGCACTGGGACACGCTGACCGGCCGTCGGTTCGACTACGTCATCAGCCTGTGTGACAAGGCCCGCGAGGCATGCCCTGACTTTTCAGGCCAGCCCCGCCGAGTGCACTGGAGCATCCCCGACCCCGCCACGGCCGCAGACACCGAACGGGCCAGCTACCCCGCCTTCCAGCGGGCTGCGGCCGACATCGACACCCGCGTCAGACACCTGCTATCCGTCGTCAAGCCCACCCGCCCCTGAACGGAGGGATACCGCCATGACAACGCCCGACCAGCGCGCCAGCGTCCGCTACATCGTCGATGACGTCCAAGCGGCCGTCGACTTCTACACGTCCCGTCTCGGCTTCACCCTCAACACGAATGCCCTGCCCGCCTTCGCCGACGTCGTACGCGGCCCGCTGCGACTGCTGCTGTCCGGGCCGGCCAGCTCCGGAGCCCGCGCCACGCCCGACGACGCAATCGACGCCGGACGCAACCGCATCCACCTCATCGTCGATGACCTGGATGCCGAGATCGACCGACTGCGTCGCACCGGGCTCTCGTTCCGCACCGACGTGATCGCCGGTCCCGGGGGACGCCAAATCCTGCTCACCGACCCCGCCGGCAACCTCATCGAACTGTTCCAACCCGCCCACCGACCGGACGCAGCCTGACCCAGCACGAACGCATCGGCTCCAGCTGACAGGTGGCGGCGGCGAGGCGGAGCGCCAGAACGAAGGAGCCGATTCAGCGGTCGCGAACGCAGCAGAGTGGTCGCCACGCTACTGCCCGCCCTTCCCTCGCCGCTAGCGACGATCCAGCCGTTACGACGCTCGCGTTCGGGCTTCGCATCGGGGCTGCTCTGGCCACGCTGGCCCTGTCTCTGTCCTCCGACGAACCGGCGGAATGTGGGCAGCCATCGCCCTGCCGACGGCGTTCAGCACGGTGTCATTCACTGCCCTGCTGGGGACGCGACCCGGCGATCAGACCGCGAGAACCCAGGACCAGGGCGCCACGGGTTCCGTTGTGACCTGACCAGCACCCCGTACGGCATCCTAGGAGGCTGGTTTGCGGTTCTGCGGCGTTTGTCGGTGCTCCGGTCGGGAACCGACCCGGCGTCAGTCACGCGGACGGCGTCGGGAGCAGGGCATGCAGATCGGCTACAAGCTGGCCTCGGAGGGGTACGGCCCCCAGGAGATCATCCGGCAGGCCGTCCTGGCCGAGCGGGCCGGTTTCGACTTCGTCGAGATGAGCGACCACTACCACCCCTGGCTCGACGTCCAGGGCCACTCGTCGTTCACCTGGAGCGTGCTCGGCGCCATCGCGGCCAAGACCAGCACCCTGCGCCTGGCCACCGGCGTCACCTGCCCGACCGTCCGCTACCACCCGGCGATCATCGCGCAGGCCGCAGCGACCATGGCGCTGGTCTCCGACGGACGGTTCACCCTCGGGGTGGGGGCCGGCGAGCGACTCAACGAGCACGTCGTCGGACAGGGCTTCCCCAGCGTACGAGGCCGGCACGAGCGGCTACGCGAGGCACTGGAGATCATCCGGCTGCTCTGGCAGGGCGGCTACCAGTCGTACGAGGGCCGACATCTGCAACTGGAGGACGCCCGGGTCTTCGACCTGCCGGACACACCGCCGGTGATCGCCGTGGCCGCCAGCGGCGAGGCGTCGGCCCGGCTCGCCGCCGAACTGGGCGACGGGCTGTTCGCCACCGAGCCGGACGCGTCGATCGTCGAGCACTACCGACACGCGCACGGCTCGGGCCCCCGCTACGCCGAGGTTCCGCTTGCCTGGGCCACCGACGAGCAGCAGGCGCTGCAGGCGGCGTTGCGGACCAGCCGGTGGATGGTCACCGGCTGGAAGGTGATGAGCGAGCTGCCGAACCCGGTCAACTTCGACGCGGCCAGCGCGTACGTCGAGGAGAAGCACATCCGCCAGCTCTTCGCCGTCGGCCCCGACCCGGAGCCGCACGTCGCGAAGGTCCGGTCGTACGTCGCCGCCGGCTTCGACCACATCGTCCTGCAGAACGCCGGTCCCGACCCGGACGGTTTCCTCGACTTCTTCGCCGGCGACCTCTCCGGCCGCCTGCGCGCGCTGAGCTGATCCACCCGACGCCAGCGGGCAGGACGCGCCAGGCCGCCCCGACTGGTCGTCGGGGCGGCCGGCTGCGCGTTCGGGATGGGTGCGCGGTGTCCTCAGCGGAAGCAGTGCGCGATGGGCACCTGGCTGCCCTCGCAGTTGGTGGGCTCGTTCTCGACGACCACGCTCTCGTCGTCGATCTTGACCTGGGCGTGCGAGGCGAAGATCCCACCGGGCTTCACCGTCGACGCGTTGTGGGTGATCTTGCTGGTGTAGATCGCGACCGAGCCGGCGGTCGCGTAGATGCCGCCACCCACGGACGTGGCGCCGACCGCCTCGTTGCGGGTCACGTCGCTGCCGCGTACCAACAGGTTCGCCTTCTCGGCGTAGATGCCGCCGCCGAGGCCGTGGGTGGTGTTGCCCTCGACCACGCTGTCGTCGAGCGGGGTCAGACCCTTGACGGTCGAGATGCCGCCGCCGTTGACGGTCGACGTGTTCCCGCGGATGGTCATCGTGCGCATCACCAGCACCGCGTCGGAGTTCGCGGCCCCGCCGCCGACTTGCGCGGTGTTGTTCAGCAGCTCGGTGTCGGAGACCTTGGTCCGGGCCGAGAAGCTGGCCAGCCCGCCGCCCTGGACGGCGCTGTTCTGGGTGAAGGAGACGCTCTCCACCTCGGCCGCGCCTCGGTAGTTGCCGAGCCCGCCGCCGTACGCGTTGGCGCTGTTGCGGTGGAACTCCGAACGCTTCAACGTCAGCACACCACCGTTGAGCAGGCCCCCGCCCTTGCCCGCGGCGCCGGAGGCGCTGTTGCCGATGAACGTGGAGTCGGTGACCACCAGGTTGCCGTCGTTGAAGATGCCCCCGCCGCCGCCCTCGGGCGACAGCGACGTGCTCTGGGTGACGGTGACCCGCTCCACGAGGGCGCTCGCGCCGTGCACCACGTGCACGCTGCCACCCTCGATCGCCGAGCGGCCGTTGTGCAGTTCCACGTCCCGCAGGGTCAGCTCCCCGCCGTCGCGGACGGTGAAGAACCGGAACGCGGCGGCCTGGGCGTCGCGGGCGATGGTGGCCCCGGCGCCGTCGATGGTGATGGGCTGGTAGATCACCGGCAGACCGGCGGTGTCGTCGGCCGGGTTGCGCGGAGGCGCCTCGGCGTCACCGGGGGTCTCCGCGGCGTCGGCGGCCTCCCGGGCGTCGCGGATCCCGCCGTCGTACTGGTCGGTCTCGTGGAACGCCTCGGTGAGGACGTAGCGGCACTTGGGCGCGAGGCGCAGTTCCGCGCCGCCCTCGGCGTTGGCCGTCACCAGCGCTGCCACCAGCTTCGCGGCGTCGCAAGGCACCGACACCACGCCCCGCTTGCCGGTGCCCGGGGTGGCCGGTCGGTCCCGCTCGGCGTCCTGGGGCTCAGGCTGGCGGCGATCGTCGGCCCGGCGGTCGTCGTCGCTCCCCGCTGTCGGGCTGAGCCGGCCCAGGCCGGGGAGGGTGAGGGCGCGGTCTGCGGCGGCCGCCACGCCGGCCACGCCGGCCGCCCCCACGACCAGGCTCCCCGCCAGCAAACCGCTGGCTAAGAACCATCGGGACCGCCGTCTGGGTCGGGTCGCGCGGTCTCCCTCTCGGTTCGTGGACATCAACGGTGCCTACCTTCCTGCCTGCCTGACGTGTCCGCGCGCCGATCCGGGCGCGGGGGGCTCGACGTGCTGCCAGCCACCAAACGTCACGATAGGTCCGCAATACGGACAGGAAGGTGTGAACGTGAATAGTGCCCTTATTCATCTTCGGAACCCATCAAACGGGGCGACCGATCACCCGCCGACGTGGATGCCGGGACGTCGCAGCGGGTCGTGCTCGGTCCGGCGGATGATCTCCCGTACCACCGGAGGCGTGTCACCACGGCCGAGGATGAGATAGCGCGCCAGGTGCGCGATCGGGCTCCCCTCCGACCACTCGAAGTGCGCGTGTGGCCGCACCCCGGTGGCATCACGCAGGGCCAGCAGGATCGCGGCGATCGCGTTGGGCGCGGCGGGGCTGCTGGCCCGCAGCACACGGAAGCCACTCACCTCGATCCCGTGCACCCGCAACACCTGACTGAACTCCGACGGGTCGACCACGTCGATCTCCAGGAACAGCACGTCCGCGGCCCCGGGCACCGGATTCATCCCCCGCTGCGCCCGTTCCTTGACGGTGTACTCCTTCACCGAGCCCCTCTGCCGCTTGTTCGCGATCAGGTGCAACTGCCCGTCATGGGCCAGCGACTCGGCGATGAACCGCCGGGCCGGCTCGTCGAACTCGATCCGCTCGGCACGAAGCTCGGTGGTCCGGGTGACCCGGGACACCAGCGAGACCGCGATGATGCCGAGGATGAACAGCGCCGAGATGGTGATCCCGTCCGGCTGCTCGACGACGTTCTCCACCAGCGCGTACAGCAGCACCAGGGTCAGCACCGTGAAGCCGATCGCGCCGACGCGCTGGTGGCGGCGGGCCGCCGCGATCGTCACCGCCACCGCGCCGGAGACCATCATCGCCAGGATGCCGGTGGCGTACGCCCCGGCCTGAGCGTTGACGTCGGCCCGGAAGGCGATCGTGATGGCGACACTGACGACGGTGTAGACGATCACCACGGGGCGCACCGCCCTCGCCCACTCCGGCGCCATGCCGTACGACGGCAGATAGCGCGGCACGATGTTGATCAGCCCGGCCATCGCCGACGCGCCGGCGAACCAGAGGATCAGCACGCTGCTCACGTCGTAGACGGTGCCGAACGCCTCGCCCAGGTAGGTGTGCGCCAGGAACGCCAGCGCCCGCCCGTTCGCGCCGCCACCCGGCCGGAACTCCTCCGCCGGAATGAGCGCCGTGGTCACGAATGTCGTCGAGATCAGGTACACCGACATGATCAGGGCGGCGGTGGTGAGCAGCCGACGCGTGTTGCGGATCCGGGCGGCGAGGCGGGCCTGTTTGTCCGGCCCTTCGGCCGCGACCAGCGGCATCATGCTGACCCCGGTCTCGAAACCGGACAACCCCAGCACCAGCAGCGGGAACGCCAACACGGCGGTGAACAGCACGTGACCCGGGCCGCCTCCGGTGGTGGTCAGCGCGGTCGTCCAGTCCGACACGATGCCCGGGTTCTCGACGAGCCGGGCCACCGCCACCCCGACGATCACCGCGTTGAGCACCAGGAAGACCGCGACGAGCGGGATGGCGACGACCACCGCCTCGCGGAACCCGAGCAGGAACACCCCACCGAGAATGAGCAGCAGCACGACGGTCACCACGACCGGCACCAGGGCACCCTCCGGGGCGTCCGGCAGGTACGGATTCTCCAACAGGTGCACGGTGGCGTCGGCCGAGGAGAGGGTGATCGTGATGATCCAGGAGGTCGCCACGAAGCCGAGCAGCACGAGGACGAAGATCTTGCCCCGCCAGAACGGCAGCAGCCGCTCCAGCATCGCCACCGAACCCTGACCGTGCGGGCTGTCGTGGGCCACCCGCCGGTACATCGGCAACATGCCGAACAGGGTGAGCGCGACGATCAGCAGGGTCGCCAGCGGGGAGAGCGCGCCGGCCGCCACCGCGGCGATCCCCGGCAGGTACGACAACGTGGAGAAGTAGTCCACCCCGGTCAGGCACATCACCTGCCACCAGGCGTGCCTGCGGTTCTGCCCCTCGGTCGCCTCCGGCCCGGGCGGCTGCACCTGGTGCTGGAAGAGCCACCGGCGCAGTGGGCTGGCCGGCGGCGCCGAACGGGCCGGGCTGGCCACGCGTTCGGGCACCACGATCCCCGCCCGGCCGCCCGGGTGCGGGAGGGCCGGGTCACGGGCCGCCCGCAGCGCCGGGTCCGGCCCGGTCGGCGCGTGCCGGCGTCCGCCCCAGCGTCGTGCTCTCGCCCGGTGCTCGTCACCCATCGTCAGTCCCACCCTCACAGGTCCTGACCCGACGGTAGGCGGTTGCCGGGTGCCCAGCCGGCCGAACCGGGGACGAGAACGCGCTGTTCAGGACGGGTCCGGAACGGCGAGCAGTCGGGCCAACGCCGGCGGGTCGGCGACGGTCACCGTGGCCGCCGGGTGCCGCACGCGCCCGCCGGGCACCAGGGCCGGCACCGGTGCGCCGAACCGCAGACAGATCCCGCCCGCCGTGCTGCTGCCGAAGCTCGCGCCCCCGTCGACCATCGACAGGTGCGGCCCGATCACCCGCCACCAACGGTACGGGCCACTCAGCTCGACGGCGGTCACGTTGTCCCGTGCGGTGCGCAGCCGCCACGGCCCGTACCGGATCACCAGCTCCCGGTCCGTGACGGCGACCCATGCCGTCGCCGGGCGGACGCCCACCAGCGCCAACACCGGCCGGAACACCGGATCGAAGCGGAACGGAAACCGGGTCGCGACGTCGGTCATCGCGCACCCGGCCGGGCGGTGGGTCGGGACACCGGGCCACCCGGCCGCAGGGGCCCGGGCCGCGCGGGCCGGGGTCGGGCGGCGGGCCGCCGCCGGGCCAGGACGGTCATGGCGCGGGCGTACCCGTTACGCGCCCGCCGACACCCCGCAATCTCACACCGTCGACGCCCCTCCCCCACCGCCGGCCGACACCCCCCGGGCCGGCCGACGGTGGCAGACGGTCGACACCCCCCGGGCCGACCGGCTGTACCCCCCGAGGCGACCGGACGTCGGCCCGGCCCCGTGGGGTGGGTGGAGCTGGTGGGACGCGCCCCCGCGCTCCGCCGCCCCCCACGGGGCGGAGCGCGGGGACCCCCCGTCCCGACTACTGCAGGAACGCCCCGAGGGGCGAGAGCAGCAGCCGGCCGAGCGCTGCGGCGTTGTCGTCCAACCGCATGCGCTCACACTCGCGGGCGTCCGGATCGTGCCGGCACCGCCAGATCTTCTGCGCGTTGCGCCACGCGACATCGCGGGTGTACTCGACCAGCTCCCCCTGGTACCAGTCGTCGATGTCGCCGTTGAGCATGTCGATGAGCAGCTGCCACCGCTCCAGATAGCCGCGACGCAGGCCGGGGATCTTGTCCGCGAAGATGTTGTTGATCTCCAGGTAGTCGTGGTGCTGGTCGCTGCCGTCGACCGGCTCCGACTCCAGGTGGTCGAACGTGGTCACCAACGCGAACGGCAGGTCGAAGTTGATGTGCGCGTTCACCCCGGCTGCCGCCGAGGGCAGCGGGCGGGCGTCCGGCCCCCGCATCCGCTCGAAGAGGCACGACCAGGCCTTCGGGGTGCCCGGGCTGGAGTCGGTCCACAACCGCATCGCGTCGAAGTAGCGTGCGGCGAACTCGACGTCGAGCCGGGACAGGAACGCCGGGTCGACGAAGCGGTCGTCGTACAGCCCGTCGAGGACGCTGCTGGTGATGGTCAGGTAGAGCCTGTTGAAGTCGGCGAGGGGGCAGCTCTCCTCCAACGGAGGCAACCGCACCAGCAGGTCCTGGAGCTTGGTGAGGTGATCGACCACGGCCGGCACGTCCGCGGGATGGTCGGCGAGCAGGTCGACGATGTCCCGGTGCACGGGCCCCCAGACCGGTTCGGTCATCTCTCCTCCATGGTGGTCGGCGGCATCCCCCGTGCCGTCGTCGACGCGGCACAGCCTTTCAGCCCGCACCCGTCGGCCGAATCAGTAGAACGACGTATCCCGGCGCGCACAGGCGCGCCGGGATACGTCGTGATCGGTCAGCCGCGCTGGTTACGTAACTGGATCGCGCTGGCCTGCACGCGGGTGCGGACCTGCAACTTGTCGAAGATGTGCGAGACGTGCACCCCGATGGTCCGCTCGCTGATGAACAGCCGCTGCCCGATCTCCTTGTTGGTCAGTCCCTCCGCGACCAACGCGAGCACTTCCCGCTCCCGCGCGGTGAGCGCCGCCAACTCGTCGTCGGACGCCTGGGCGGGTGCCCCCCGCGTGGCGCCGGCGGTGTCCCGCTCCTCCAGCGGCACCCGGGCCCGCCCGGCCAGCTCGCGGATCTCCGAGGTCAACGGCACCGCGCCCAACCCCTGCGCCACCTCGTACGCCTCGCGCAACAGCTTGGCGGCGGTCGCCAGCCGACTGCGCCGAGCCAACAGCGCCTCGGCCTGCCGCAGCCGCGAGTACGCCGCCGGGTAGGGGTGATTGCGACGGTCCCACTCGGCCGCCGACACCGCCCACAGCTCCGGATCGCTGCCGTCGAGGCGGCTCACCTCGGCGGCACAGAGCGCCAGGAACCCCTCCACCACCGACCGCACCGGTCGCGCCGCGCCCGCGCTCTTACGGGCCACCCGGTCGGCGACGTCGCGCAGCCGGCGTACCGCCGTCGGGTCCACGTCCACGGTGCGGCTGGCGTGCGCCTCCGCCTCGGCGCGCAGACCGTGCCAGACCAGGGCGGACAGGATCATCACGTCGTCGGAGCGGCTCTCGGTGAGGCCACGCTGCACCGCCTGCCGCGCCACGTCGTGCCGGCCCTCCCACATGGCCAGCCCGGAGCGCAGGGTGAGCAGCGGAATGACGTGCCGCGCCCCACCGCCGGCGAGCAGGGTCGCCACCGCGTCCAGGTCCCGACCGGCGGCCTCGATGTCGCCGTAGCCCACCGAGAGCCGGCACCGGGCGAGCAGCAACTCGACGGCGTCCGCACCGGACGGTCGGTGCCGCAGCGCCGCCGCGACCACCTTCTCCGCCTCGGCCCACTGACCCACCCGGAACAATCCGTTGATGGCGATGGCCAACAGCCGGGTGCCCCAGGTGCGGCCCAGCCCCAGCTCGGCCACCCGCTCGGCGCCCCGCCGGGCCACGACCACGCCCTCCTCGAGGATGTTCAGTGGCCCGGTCAGCAACTCCGCCAGGTGCAGGTACGCGCAGGCCACGTCCTCGGGCTGGCCGGCGCGCTCAGCGGCGTCGAGGGCGTCGCGCATGACCGCCAGACCGGCGTCCGGGTCCTCCAGACAGGCGTCGCTGAAGCCCAGCGCGGAGCTGGCCAGCACGACCTCGGTGGCGGACCCCTCCACGTTCTCGGCCAACGCCAGCGCCTCCCGCGCCCGCTCACCGGCGTCGGCGTACCGGCCCAGGTGCAGCAGCAGTTCGGCCAGGCGCGCGGCGGCCGCGGCGCGGTCGCGCGGGGAGCAGTCCGCCGCCTTCAGCGCCCGCTGGTATTCCTCCTCGGCCAGCGCCGAGCGACCGGCGGCGGCCAGGTAACGGGCCCGGCGGATGTGCAGCGCGCAGCTCGGCTCACCACCCTGGAGCGTGGCCAGCTCCTCCAGCAGGGCCAACGCGCGGGCGTGCTCCCCACAGTGGTGGGCGGCTTCGGCGGCGTTTCCGAGCAGTTCGACACGGTCCACCGCGAGCGGACCCGAGTCGGCGGCGAGCTGCAACGCCGCAGACCAGTGCCGGTGCGCCTCGGCGTAGCCGTGCAGCCGCTCGGCCTCCTGCGCGGCGGCGACCGCCGCCGGCAACGCGCGCGCCGGGTCACCGGCCAGCCGCCAGTGGTGTGCCAGTCGGGCCTGGTGCAGCTCACCGGGCGCGGAGGTCAGCGCCTCGGCGTAGCGGCGGTGCAACCCGGAACGCTCGGCCGGCAGCAACTCGTGCGCCAGCACCTCGGCGACGAGGCGGTGCCGCAGCCGGTAGCCGTCGTCGGCGCCGACCAGCAGCCGGTGTGCCACCGCCGCGCGGGCCGCGTCGATCAACTCGTCCTCGGGCAACCGCAGCACCTCGGCCAGCAGCCAGTGCTGCACCGGCTCGACGCCGGCAGCCACCGCGTGCACCACCGCGTGCGCGTGCTGTGGCAGCGCGTCGACCCGGTCGAGGAAGATCTCCCGCAGCGTCTCGGACAGGCCGTCGCGGCCGTCGCGCAGGTCGCGGGCCAGCTCCTCGATGACGAACGGGTTGCCGCCGCTGCGCTGCCACACCTGCTCGGCCGCGTCCACGGACAGGGTCCGGCCGATCACCGCGGCGGCGAGTTCCTCGGTGTCGGCCCGGCCAAGCGGTGCCAGGTCGAGCACCCGCACCGTCCGCAGGCGACGCAGCTCGGTGAGCACCCGGCGCAGTGGGTGCGCGCCCTGCAACGACTCGGCGCGTACCGCTGCCAGCACCGAGAGCTGAAGGTCGCCCAGACCGGCCAACAGGTAGAGCAACAGTTGCCGGGTGCTGCGGTCGACCCACTGCAGGTCGTCGAGGATCAACACCAACGGTCTGCCCTCGGCGATCAGGTGCAGTCCGCGCGAGACCCGCTCCAGCAACGCGCCCGCGCCGTCCGGGGCGGCAGTCTCGTCGGCGACCATCTGCAACAGCCCGCGCACCGCGGAGGAGCTGCGCGCGCGAGAGGCGGACAGGTCGGCGTCGTAGCGGCGCAGTGCCTGCAACAGAGGGTGCAGCGGAGAGGCGTCGCCGATGTCCAGGCAGCTGCCGGTGAGCACCACGGCGCCCTGGTCACGCAGCCGGTCGCCGATCTCACCCAGCAACCGGGTCTTGCCCACACCGCTCTCGCCGGTCAGGAAGACGGCGGCGGTCTGCCCGTGCGCCGCGTCACCGAGCAACGCGGACCGGACCGTCCGCACCAGCTCGGCCCGACCCACGAGCGGTGCGGTGTCCACATCGCTGGCCATGGCACGCAGCCTAATCACAGTGCCCCGCACCGTTCTACGGCGATCCGCCGCTTGTGGTACTCCTCGCGTCGACTTTGCGACTAAAGGTTGCGGGTGGCCGACATACGTCGTTCTGCAGATCCCCCGTGAGCCCAGGGATGCCAATCTCCGGAGGTCATCAGGCAGGAGCGGGAAGAAGGGCCGGTGCGATACCCATGACCAGCAGCAGCATCATCGTCGTCGACCCGCAGCGGACCGTGACCGGGCACTGGCCGGTGCCGGAGGAGAGACGCACCGTCACCGTCCTCTTCGCCGACATCGTCGGCTCCACCGGTCTGGTGGACCGACTCGACCCGGAGGACGTCCGCGCCCTGCAGCGGGCCTACTTCGACACCGTCGCCGGCGTGCTGCACCGCTGGCAGGGAGTCGTGGAGAAGTACGTCGGCGACGCGGTGATGGCCCTCTTCGGCGCGCGGCACTCGGACGGCTTCGACGCGTACCGGGCGGTGCGCGCCGGGCTCGAGATCCAGGCCGCTCTGGACCGCCGGCCGATGGTCGGCGACATCAGACTCCGCGTGCGCGTCGGTGTCGCCACCGGCGAGGTCGTGGTCGACCTGGGCGGCGCCGTCAGTGGCGGGCACGGCGTCGCCAGCGGCGCGGTGATCACCACTGCGGCCCGGCTGCAGGAGTACGCGGAGCCCGGCGCCGTGGCGCTCTGCGCGGCCACCGCACGGGCCACCGCCGGCCTGATCACCCAGCGTCAGCTGGCGGCGGTGCCGGTCGCCGGTCGGGTGCCTCCGATGCCGGTATGGCACGCCGTCGGTCCGGTACGCCCCGGCACCGATCGCCACGACGGCCCGCTGATCGGTCGTCGCCGCGAGCTGGCCACCATCCGCGACCAGGTGAGCCAGGCCATCCGCGAACAGAGCCCCAGGTGGCTGTCCCTGGTCGGCCCGACCGGCAGTGGCCGCAGCCGCCTGCTGCACGAGTTGACCCGCGGACTGACCACGGTGGACGGAGTGTCGGTGCGCTGGTGTGTGGCGACCTGCCAGCCGTACCCCGATCAGGTCCTGGCACCGGCCGCCGAGCTGCTCCGTGGCCTCGCGGGGGTGCGGCACGGCGACGGCCCGGCGGTGATCCACGACCGGTTGGTCGCCGCCCTGACGTCGCTGTTCCCTCCGGAGCGCGTCGCGGCGGCGATCCCGGCCCTGCAGCGGTTCCTGACCACTCCGGACAGCTCGTCGGCGGCGCTGGCGGGGGCGGCGATCTGCCGGGACGTCCTGCTGGGCCTGGCCGCGCACCAGCCGTTGATCGTCGCCGTGGACGACGTGGACCGGGCGGCGCCCGCGATGAGCCGGTTCCTGCACACGTTGTTCAGCGCGGCGACGGCACGCGGTCTACCGCTTGCCCTGATCACCCTGCACCAACCGCAGTGGGCCGACACCCGACCGAGCCCGGCGCGACGGTTGACGATCGGGCCACTGGCCGCGGTGCAGTCCGGACGACTGCTGCGCCACCTGCTCACCCGGGCCGGACAGCCGGTGACCCTGGCCGGCCGGTTGCTGTCGCTGGTGGGAGGCCGACCCGGGCACGCGGCCGCGTACGTCGCGTCGCTCGTGGACGGTGCCGACCCGGAGACGCTCCCGCTGCCCGAGGCGCTACGCCGGGTCGCCGGCGCGGAGCTGGACCACCTCGACGGTGAACGGCGGGCGGTGCTGATGGCCGCCGGGACACTCGGTGGTGTGATCTCCGGTGCGGCCGTCGACCGGGCCCTCGGCTGGACGCCCGGCCGGTCCGCACCGGCGCTGCGCGGGCTGGCCGCCGCCGGGCTGCTGCTCCCCCACCGCGCCGGCGGCTACGCGTTCGCCGCGCCCGCGCTGCGTCAGGTCGCCGCCGAACGGTTGCCCCGCGCCCTGCGCACCGTCTTCAGCCGCCGCGTCGCCGACGGCGTCTGCCTCGACAGCGTCCACCCGGACGCCGTCCTTCCCCGTGACCACGCCGCGGCCGAGCACGCCGGTGCCGACCCGGTTGGCGCTGGTCGTGCTTCCGTCGGCGGCTCGGCCGTACGGCGCAACGAGGTCGTGCTCCTCGACGCCGTTCGCACCCGGAACGACCGCCTCGACGCCGCCTTCGCGACGTCGCCCTCCGACGCGCTGCTCCGACGCCTCCGCAGCCCGACGGTGACCGCCGCACCGCCCGCGCCCAATCGCGGAATCGCGCGATCGCCGATCTCCCGCCGGCTCCGGACCGTCGCGTCGGCGGGCGACGTGCCGCCGACCCGGGCATCCGCGACGCCGGCCCGTGCGGGCGGTCGTCGGCCGCCGGGCACCGACCGGGGCGCAGCGTCGATCCGCATCGTGCCGGGGTCGCCCGACCACACCGCCCCGGCTGGCGTCGGGACTCCACCCGGGGCGGTGCGCGCCCTGCCGCGCCCACCGGTGCCGCACTGGTCACCCGGCCTGGCTGCCGCCGCCTGAGACTCCATCAGCGGCCTCGTTCCTCGGTCGACGGCAGCCGAGCAGCCCGACACACCGAGCTTCGCCCTGCCGGGCTACCACTATCGGCCCGACCATCCCGAGCAGATCGGTGGGAGCGGGTCAGGTCGGTCGCCCACCGAACCGCCAGTCGTGCACCTCGACGTCGGCGTACCGGTCCACGGTCAGGATGGCCCGGGCCGCGTTCCGGGACGACGCCCGGAGCAGCGCGGCGGTGCCCAGCCACGTGCCGCCGTCGTCGGACAGCAACGGCCCGTACGCGATCAGCTCGTCCGGGTCGGGTGGCACGGCCAGGTCGACGGCCTGCCCCGCCCCGAGACCGAGCACCAGGTACCTGTTACCACCGGTCCGGCCACCCGGGAAGTCCCACATCGTGCGGCCCAGCGTGTTGCGCCACCGGCGCACCAGCACATCCCGGTAGACGCCGGCCTGGTAGTTGGGCTCGTCGAAGGCGAACGCCCGCGCGGCGGCCGAGTCGGGCAGATCGACGATGTGCACGCTGCCGGTGGCGGTGTCGCCGGACAGAGTCGGGCCGCGAGCGATCATCTCCGTCGCGAACCGGTCCATGTATGCCCAGTGCTCGGCCAACAACTCGTCGCGCATGGGGCCCGAGCCGGGCCGGTCGCGGTGGTAGCACAGGAATTCCATGCCGCACATTGTCGACGCCATGCCCCGTCCCTGCCGAGCCGAGCGTCGGTGAGACCGGCAGCGTACCGGTGAGCCCGCGCACGGGCGACTAGGATCGACCCAGTCATGCTGCTACGGGTGCTCGGGCCGCTCGAGGTCGAGGTCGACACAGGCGGACCGGTCGACCTCGGTGGCCCCCGCCAACGCGCCGTGCTCGCGCTGCTGCTGGCGGCCCGAGGCGAGGTCGTGTCCGTCGGTCGGATGATCGAGGAGCTGTGGCGGGGTGACCCCCCGCCGCGGGCGATCGCCTCCCTGCAGGCGTACGTCTCGCACCTGCGCCGCCTGTTGGAGCCGGCCCGCGAGCGCCGAGCACCGGCGCGGGTCCTGGTCACCGCGCCGCCCGGCTACGCGATCCGGGTGCCCACCGACGCCGTCGACGCCGGTCGGTTCGAGGCGCTGCTCGCCGAGGCACGCGCGGTCAACGCCGCCGACCCGGGCCGGGCACGCCGGCTGCTGGGCACCGGACTCGACCTGTGGCGCGGGCCCGCGTACGCCGAGTTCGCCGAGGAGCCGTGGGCGCAGCCGGAGGTGCTGCGGCTGGAGGAGCTGCGCCTCGCCGCCCGGGAGCTGCTGCTCGACGTGACCGTGCGCGATGGCGACGCGGCCGAGGCGGTGCCGGAAGCGGAGGTACTGACCCGACAGGCGCCACTGCGGGAGGAGAGTTGGCGGCTGCTGGCGCTGGCGTTGTGGCGTACCGGTCGGCAGGGCGACGCCCTCGCCGCGCTGCGTCGGGCGCGGGCGACGCTGGCCGACCAGCTCGGCCTGGATCCGGGCCCGGCCCTGGTCGAGCTGGAGTCGGCGATCCTGGGCCAGCGTCTCGACCTGCTGCCACCGGTGCCGGCGACAGCGGTACGCGCCCAGCGGCAGGTGTCGGAGGAGGTCTTCGTCGGCCGGGAGGCCGAGCTGGAGGCGCTCCGGCAGGCTGCCGCCGACGCGGTGGCGAGCGGGCCGCGCGTCGCGCTGCTCAGCGGTGAGGCCGGGGCCGGCAAGTCGAGCCTGCTCAGCCGGATGCGGGAGGAGCTCACCGTCCACGGCTGGCTGGTCACCGTCGGCCGCTGCCCCGAGGTCGAGGGCGCCCCGCCGGCCTGGGCCTGGGTCGAGGCGCTGCGGCAACTCGCCGAGCAGGCGCCCCCGGGTGACCTCGCACCCGCGCTCGCCCCGCTGCTCGGCGAGGGCGACGGCGAGCCCGGCGGCGACGTCACCGCCAGCCGGTTCCGGTTGCACCGCGCCGTCGGCGCCTGGTTGGACGCCGCCTCGGCCCGCGGACCGGTCGCCGTGGTCCTCGACGACCTGCACGCCGCCGACGCCGAGACGTTGCTGTTGCTGCAGAGCGTCACCGAGATGACCACCGGCACCGTCCTGTTCGTCGCGGCGCTGCGGCCCGCCGACAACGCCGAACGGCTCGCCGACACGATGGCCGTCCTGGCCCGCCGGTCACCCGTCCGGATCCCGTTGCGCGGTCTGAGCACGTCCGAGGTCGAACGGCTGCTCGGCGCGCTGGCCCGGACCACCGTCGACCCGGACACGGTCGCCGCGTTGGCCGAGCGGACCGGCGGCAACCCGTTCTACGTGCGGGAGTCGGCGCGACTGCTCGCCGCCGAGGGCACCCTCGTGGCCACCTCGGACGTGCCCGAAGGCGTACGCGACGTGTTGCGCCGACGCCTCTCCCGCCTCCCGTCGGCGGCCGTCTCGGTGCTGCGACTCGCCGCGACCGCCGGGCGGGAGGCCGAGGTGCGAACGCTCGTCGACGCCGCCGGCACCGACGAGGGCACCGTCCTGCGGGCGCTGGAAGCCGGGCTGACCGCCGGGCTGCTCACCGAACCGGCGCCCGGGCGGGTGCGGTTCGTGCACGGCCTGGTCTGCGACACCATCTACACCGACCTGCCGCAGCTGCGCCGCACCCGCCTGCACGCGCGGATCGCCGCCGCCACCCGCCGGCTGCGGCCCGACGACTACCCGGCCCTGGCCCACCACTACGCCCGCGCCGCGTCGGCCGACACCGCGCCGCTCGCCGTCGACTACGCCATCCAGGCCGCCGAGCTGGCCGAGCGGCGGTACGCGTACGACGCCGCGATCGAGCTGCTCGGCAATGCTGTCCAGGCCGCCGCCACGGTCGCCGGCGACCGCGACGCGCTCCGGGTCGACCTGCTCGGGCGGCTGTTGCGCGCCCAGGCGCGGGCCGGCGCGGTGGCCGCCGCCCGGCACACCCGCGCGCGGGCGATCGACATCGCCGCGGCGTCCGGCCGCGACGACCTGCTGGTCGCGGCGTTCACCGCGTGGACCGTCCCCACCCCGTGGCTGACCCACGAGTACGGCGCGGTGGACCACCTGATCGTCGAGCTACTCACCCGGCTGCTGCGCGCCGACGACCTGGACCCGGTCGCCCGCTGCCGGCTGCTGGAGGCGCTGGCCACGGAGTTGGACGGCGAGTCCGATCCGCGAGGCGTGGCGGCCGGACGGGAGGCGCTGGCCCTCTCGCAGCGGTTGGACGACCCCGAGCTGCGTGCCCTCGGGCTGGCCGCGCGGCTGCGCACCATGAGCTACGAGCGGGAGGCGCCGGAGCGTCGGACCTTCGCGCTGGAGCTGCGTGACCTCGCCGAGGAGCACGGGCTGGTGACCTACCGTTCGGTCGCCGAGCAGGCGCTGGGGCACTGCGCTGCCGCGCTCAACGAACCGGACGAGCTGCGCCTCAGTGTTGCCCGCCAGGGGTGGCTGGCCGAGACGTACCAGCTGAACGAGGCACAGACGATCAACCTGTGCTCGCTGGGCGCCCTCGCGCACGTCGCGGGCGACTTCGCCGCCGCGCGGCGGCACTACGACCAGGTCGCCGTGCAGATGCGGCGGCAGGGCTCGCTGCACGCCGAGGCATTCCACTACTTCTCCACCGGGACCCTGCTGATCAGCCAGGGGCGGTTCGGTGAGCACCTGGAGGCGACAAGGCGGATCCGGGGCCCGTTGGGCCCGATCGTGGACGACCTGCTGGCCCTGGCGCTGATCGGGAGCGGACGCCTGGACGAGGCGCGGGCCATGCCGATCGGACGGCACACCTACCGCCCGGACTACTTCGAGTCGGCACTGCTCAGCGTGCGGGCGATGGTCGTCGTGGCGCTGGGTCGACGGGACCTGGCCCAGCCGGTGATCGACGCGCTGCTCCCGGTACGCGAGCAACTGGCCGGCTTCTCCACCACCGCGGCCGTGCTGCGGCCGGTCGCGTTGACGCTCGGTGAGCTGTTCCGGCTGCTGGACCGCACCGACGAGGCGACCCGGCACTTCACCCTCGCCGCGCGGGTGGCCCGCCGGTGGGAGTCGCCGCACTGGCTGGCCGAGGCGACGGCGGCGCTGGCCCGCTGACCGTCACGGTTGGCGGATTCCAAGCCGGTTCCAAGTGACACCGAGCATGATCAACAGATCTGTGCCAGTTGATCCCTCGGAAAGGTCACCGTGAACCAGAACCACCGCGAAGCCATGGCCGACGTACGCGACATGTATATGGCGCACTCGGCGCTCCGTCGCGAGTTCAGCCTGCTGCCGCAGCTCGTCCGCGACGTCGCGCCGGGCGACGCCACGCGCGCGGAGGTCGTCGGCGCCCACGCCGAGATGCTCTGCCACATCCTGCACCTGCACCACGAGGGCGAGGACCTGCTGCTCTGGCCCCTGCTGCTGGAGCGCGGCGGCACCGAGGCCGCGGCGATCGTCCCCACCATGGAGGCGCAGCACCACGCCATCGAGGACGCCCACGCGGCGGTGGTCGCCCTCCTGCCCCAGTGGCGCCGCACCGGGCGCGACGGTGAGCAGCTCGCGGACGCCCTGGAGCAGCTACGCGCCGCGCTGATCGAGCACATGGCCCTGGAGGAGAGCGAGATCCTGCCGCTGGCGCAACGGCACGTCACCGCCCGGGAGTGGATGCGGCTCGGCGAGCACGGCATGAGCAAGTCCCCGAAGAAGCAGCTGCCGTTGGCCTTCGGCCTGGCCATGTACGAGGGCGACCCGGAGGTGGTCAAGGCGGTGCTGGCGCACGCCCCGCTGCCGGCCCGGCTGCTCATGCCGATCATCGCGCCCCGGCTGTACGCCAGCCACGCCAAGCGGGTGCACGGCACCGCCACGCCCCCGCGCATCGGCGCCACCGTCCGCTGAGCGAAGCCGGCGGGCCGCCGAGCCAGCTGGGTGGCCGGCCCGCCCGACGCGGTTGGGGTCGGCCACCGAGCCCGCGCACGGCAAGTCCACCACCAGCGACGGCTCCGACTACCAGTCATCCAGGTCGAGAAGCCTGGCCCACCTGGCTGTGTCCGGTTACCGATGCCGGGGACGCCAACCGCGCCACGGGCGGGAGCGGCGAGGCGTCCGGGGAGGCTTGGAATGCCGAGATGGCGAGCGCGGCGAAGCGCCGGGAGGCGCTGACCTGGGTGGTCGGCGAGGTCGCGTGGATACCGCTGTTGGCCATGAGTACGAGGATGACGTCGTCCAGGACGACGTCGGGGCGCAGGCGACCCGCCTCCTTGGCGCGGCGGGCCAGTTCGTCGACCGCTCTGAGCGCGTATTCACGGCGCGCCTCGAAATCAACTGCCTTGGGAAAGGTCGAAATAAGCGCTGCGGTAAAGCCTCGGTCGCGGGCGTGCAATTCACACATTTTCTCGATCACGAGACAGAAACCGTGCCATGGATCCGGATCGGCAAGGCCCTCGTCGACAACGGCGCGACACGCGTACATCTGTTCTGCGAATGCCTCGGTGACCAGCATCTCCTTGGTCGGAAATCGGCGGTACAGGGTGGCGGGTGCGACCCCGGCGCGCCGGGCGACCTCCCGCATCGGCACGTCCAGGCCGTCAACGGCGAAGACCGCGCGGGCGGCCTCGAGGATGCGCTCGCGGTTGTCCAGGGCGTCGGAGCGAAGAGCGTGAGACAAACGATCGGTCACGGCTCTCACTTTAGCGAGGCGGACAGCGGCGTGCGTTAGCGTCCGTGTCCATGAGGGCTTTGCAATTTTCGAAGTACGGTCCCGCGAGTGTCCTTGAGGTGTCGGAGGCGCCGGAACCGCACGCCGGACCCGGCCAGATACGGGTGACGGTTCGGGCCTCGGGTGTCAATCCGGCCGACACGTACGTCCGCGCCGGCCGATTCCAGGAGTGGATCCCGCTCCGCCTGCCGCACGTACCCGGTGTCGACGCTGCCGGCGTGGTGGATGAGGTCGGTGACGGGGTGAGCACCGCTCGGGTGGGCGATGAGGTTTTCGGGATCACGGACTACGCCCAGATGGGCGGGGCGAACGCCGAATACGCCGTCCTGGCCGCGTGGGCACGGAAGCCGGCCACCCTGACCTGGGAGCAGGCCGGCGGCGCGGCGGGCAACATCGAGACGGCCACCCGAGTGCTCGACCGGTTGGGCGTCAAGGACGGCACCACGCTGTTGATCGAGGGCGCGGCTGGCGGGGTCGGTACGACCGCGATCCAGCTCGCGGTCGCTCGCGGTGCGGCCGTCATCGGCACCGCCAGTGACCGCAACCACGAGTTCGTCGCCTCGCTCGGGGCGATCCCGACCACCTACGGCCCCAGACTGGCCGAGCGGGTCCACACTCTGGTGCCCGGCGGGGTGGATGTCGTACTCGACTGTGCCGGCTCTGGTTCTCTACCAGACCTGGTCGGCCTGGTCGCGAGCCCGGACAGGGTGGTGAGCATCGCCGACATCAACGCCGCGGCCTACGGCGTACACCTGTCGCGCGGCTCTGGCCCCGGCGCGGACACACCGGCTCTCGAAGGAATCGCCGCCGCCGGCGAACTCGCCGAGCGGAATCGTTTCACAGTGCCGGTCGCGGCCGTGTTCTCTCTGGAAGAGGCGGCCGCCGCCCACGAGTTGAGTGAGTCCCGCCATGCGCGAGGCAAGATCGTGCTGAAGCCCTAGCGTGCCCCACCCTGCCTCTGTCCGCCTGGCCCGAGCACGCGCGACCGGGGGTAGCCGCACGCAGGCGCGGTCCGCGGGACGGATGCTCAGCGAGCGGCCAGGAAGGCCAGTACGCGCGGCCAGGCCACCGCGGTGGCGTCCGGGGAGTACTCGGCCACGTCCGGGTCGGTGAACAGGTGGCCCACGCCGGGATAGCGGAAGACCGTCAGCTCTGCGCCAGTGTCAATCAGCGCCTGCTGCCACTCGTCGACCTCGTCCGGCGCGTCGTACGGATCGGGGTCGGCGAGGTGCAGCTGCACCGGCAACCCGGGTCGGACCGCGTCCGGGGCGCCGCCGGTGCCGTGCAGCAGGAGCAGACCGGCGGCGTCGGGGCGTTCGGCCAGCAGCGCCCCGGCCACCCCGGCGCCCATCGAGAAGCCGGCAAGCACCGTCTCCGGTGGCAGGTCACGCAGCGCGTCGCGAGCCCGGTCCAGCACCATCTCCTGGCCGATCTTGTCGAGTAGCGCGAAGCCCTCCTCGACGGTGTCGGTGGCCGGGACGCCGTACAGGTCGGGGGTGCTGACCTGGTGCCCGGCGGCGCGCAACCGGTCGGCGGCGGCGCGCACGGCGGGCCGCAACCCGTACACGGAGTGGAACAGCACGACGTGTCGCATCACGTCATCCTGCCGCAGCCGCCCGCGGGGCCGGTGCGGCCACGCGGGGCGACGGTCAGACCAACGCCGCCAACCGCGCGACGAGGTCGGTCGGCGGCGGCATCGCGGCGATCTCTCGGCTGACCTGCCCGGCGGCCGTGCGCAGGTCGTCATCGGTGAGCAGCCGGGTCAGCGTCTGCGCGGTGATGTCCCGGGGGCGCAGCGCCAGGCCGGCACCTCGGCGGGCCACCAGCTCGGCGTTGTGCCGCCGGTCCCCCGGACCGACGGTGGCCAGCTGGGGCAGACCGGCGGCAAGTGCGCCGAAGACGCTGCCCGCCCCGCCGTGGTGGACCAACGCCGCGCTCGCCGGCAACGCCTCGTCGAGCGGGATCCAGTCGACGACCCGCACGTTGCCGGGCAGCGAACGAGCCGACCGCTCGTCGGGTCGGACCAGCACGATCTCGGCGTCCACCTGAGCGGCGGCGGCCACCACGGCGGGCATCGGCCCCCGGTCGCCGGGGCCGGTCAGGGTGCTGCGGGTGACCAGGATCCGGGGACGCTCACCCGGCTCGCGCAGCCAGCCCGGCAGTTCGCCGCCGCCGACGTAGGAGTCGTACCGCATCGGCCAACCGCCCTGGGTGGCGACGCTGGGCGGAGCCACGGCGAGGGCGGCGGCGGGTGGCGGCAGTTCGGTCAGACCGTGTCGGCGCAGAGCTGCGCCGAGTCGGGCGACGGTCGCGCGGACCAGGTCGCGGCCGTCGAAGAGGGCGTTCTCCTGCCGTACGGCCGGCACGTCGAGCCGCGCCGCGGCCACCGCGCCAGCGACCGCGAACGGCTCGTACAACACCAGATCCGGCCGCCACTGGGTGGCCAGCGCGACCACCGGGTCGGTGAGCTGGTCGTTGAGCGCGCCGAACAGCAGGCCGGCGCCCCGGGTGCCGGCGGTGCCGGCCATTTCGGCGCGCGCGATCAGCGGATGGCGGGGGAAGACCCGCAGCGCGATCCGGCCGAAGTCGAAGCCCGGTGCGACGTCGTGCACGGCCAGACCGGCGTCGGCGGCGGTCAGACCACCGCCGCCGGTGGCCAGCAACACGTCGTGGCCGGCGTCGCGCAGCGCGACCGCGAGCGGCACCAGCGGGAAGACGTGCCCGACGAGCGGGGCGGAGACCACCAGCACACGCATGGGCCGAATCCTATGTCTTTCACCGACGCCGGGCGGCCCCCAGGACGCGCACTCCACGCGGACCAGACCACCTGCCCCATGCCTGGGGCAGCTCTACAGGAGACAGCACCGACCCCACGGGGTGGCCGGCCGTCAGACGGCCGCCGGCCGTTGGTCGACGATGCGGCGCATCTTGCCCATCGACCTCTCCACCGTGTCCGGGGCGAGGACGTCGACCGCCACGCTCACGCCGATGGTGTTCTTCACCAGCTGGACAAGCGTGTCGCCGGCCCGCTCGGCGGCGTCCACACCAACCCCGGCGCGCCGTTCCACCCGCACCGTCAGGGTGTCCAGCCGGCCGTGCCGATCGAGGACGCACTGGAAGTGCGGCGAGAGCTGCGGGGTGCGCAGGATCAGCTCCTCGATCTGGGTGGGGAAGATGTTCACCCCGCGCAGGATCATCATGTCGTCGGTCCGGCCGGTGATCTTCTCGATCCGGCGCATCGGCCGGGCGGTGCCGGGCAGCAGCCGGGTCAGGTCGCGGGTGCGGTAGCGCACGACCGGCATCGCCTCCTTGGTCAGGGAGGTCAACACCAGCTCACCCCGCTCGCCGTCGGGCAGCACCGCCGCGGTGACCGGGTCGATGATCTCCGGGTAGAAGTGGTCCTCCCAGAGGTGCAGCCCGTCCTTGGTCTCGACGCACTCGGTCGCCACGCCGGGGCCCATCACCTCGGAGAGCCCGTAGATGTCGACGGCGTGGATGTCCAACTGCTGCTCGATCTCGCGGCGCATGTCCTCGGTCCACGGCTCGGCCCCGAAGATGCCCACCCGCAGTGAGGTGGCACGCGGGTCGATGCCCTGGCGGCGCATCTCGTCGACGATGGCCAGCAGATAGCTGGGCGTGACCATGATGACCTCGGGCTCGAAGTCGCGGATCAGCATGACCTGACGCTCGGTCATGCCCCCGGAGACCGGGATGACCGTGCAGCCCAACTCCTCGGCCCCGTAGTGCGCGCCCAGGCCGCCGGTGAAGAGCCCGTAGCCGTACGCGACGTGCACCCGGTCGCCGGGACGGCCGCCGGAAGCGCGGATCGACCGGGCCATCAGACGCGCCCAGGTACGCAGGTCGTCGCGGGTGTAGCCGACCACGGTCGGCCGGCCGGTGGTGCCGGAGGAGGCGTGCAGCCGGGCCACCTGCTCCCGGGGTACGGCGAACATGCCGAACGGGTAGTTCTCCCGCAGCTCCGCCTTGCCGGTGAACGGGAAGCGGGCCAGGTCGTCGAGGTCACGGCAGTCGTCGGGGTGCACTCCGGCCGCCTCGAACGCCCGGCGGTAGTGCGGCACGTTGTCGTACGCGTGCCGCAGCGACCAGCGCAGTCGGTCGCGTTGCAGGGCGCGCAGCTCGTCGATGCCGGCGCGCTCGATCGGCTCCAGTTCCTCCGGACGAGGGGTGCGGTCCTGCATCGCGTGCCTCCTTGGCGCGGCGGTCCCGGTGGGCTGCGGGTACCGTACGCCCGCCGTCGTCCGGGCCTGCGGGGGCGGTCAGCGGGCGGCGGGCAGCCGGTGCAGGGCGTCGACCAGCGGTGCCAGCTCGGGGGTGGCTTCCGCCTGGGCGAGCGCGTCGCCGAGCACCCGGTCGTGGGTGGGTCGGGTCTGGGCGAGCAGCTCGGAGCCGGCCGGGGTCAGTTCGGTGTAGATGCCGCGCCGGTCGTCGGCGCAGAGGATGCGGGTGAGCAGCCCTCGCTGTTCGAGGCGGGTGACCAGGCGGGTGGTGGCGCTGCCGGAGAGCGCGGCGGCGCGGGCGAGTTGACTCATCCGCATGTGCCAACCGTGCTGACGCGAGAGCGCGTCGAGGACCGTGTATTCGACGACGGACAGGTCGTGACCGGCCTGCAACGCCCGCTCCAGGGACGTCTCGATCAGCCCGTGCAGGGCGGCGAGGGTGCGCCAGCCCTGCGCGCGGATCTCGACGGCGTCGTCGGCGATGCCCATGCCGGCCCTCCTCGGGGGTGATCTGGACGGCCCCAGGCTACCACGCTTGCGCCGATATAAAGCGCGTGCAAGTATTTCGTTGCTGACGCGTGTAGTTGCACGCGCCGTACATCTGCCCCCTCCCCGATGGGAAGACCATGTCCGTACGCCAACAGTCCCTGCCACCCGGCCTGATCGCGCTGGCCATCGGCGCCTTCGGCATCGGGCTCACCGAATTCGTGATCATGGGCCTGCTGCCCGACGTGGCCGCCGACTTCGCGGTCACCGAGCCGGTGGCCGGCTGGCTGATCTCCGGCTACGCGCTCAGCGTGGCCGTCGGCGGGGTCGCCCTCACCGCGGCGGTCACCCGGCTGCCCCGCAAGCCGGTGCTGCTCGGCCTGATGGTGCTCTGCATCATCGGCAACCTGCTCTCCGCCGTCGCCGGCGACTACGCCGTGATGATGGCCGGCCGGATCGTCGCCGCCCTCTGCCACGGCGCGTTCTTCGGCATCGGCGCCGTGGTGGCCGCCGGCCTGGTCGCACCGTCCCGCCGGGCGGGTGCCATCGCGATGATGTTCGCCGGCCTGACCATCGCGAACGTCCTCGGCGTCCCCTTCGGCACCTTCCTCGGGCAGCACTTCGGCTGGCGGTCGACGTTCTGGGCGATCACCGCGATCGGCATCGTCGCGCTGGTCGGGCTGGCCCTGCTCATCCCGGCTCGCGACACCGCCCGCGCCGACCGTCCGGCCGCCGGGCTGCGTGGTGAACTACGCGCCTTCACCCACTCGCAGGTCTGGCTCTCCCTGGTGATCACGGTGCTGGGCTTCGGCGGCATGTTCGGCGCGTTCACCTACATCGCCTACACGCTGACCGAGGTCAGCGGCTTCGCCACCAGCACCGTGCCGTGGCTGCTCGTCCTCTTCGGGGTGGGACTCTTCGCCGGCAACCTGCTCGGCGGCCGGGCTGCGGACCGGTCCCTGTCGCGCACCCTGGTCACCGTCCTGGCAGTGCTCACCGTGGTGCTCGTCGGCTTCGCGCTGACCGCGACGAGCCCGGTGTTGACCATCGTCTCGCTGGTGCTGATGGGCGGGTTCGGCTTCGCCACCGTGCCGCCGTTGCAGATGCGGATCATGCACTACGCGCACCAGGCACCGACGCTGGCGTCCGGGGCGAACATCGCCGCGTTCAACCTCGGCAACGCGCTGGGCGCCTGGATCGGCGGCGTGACCAT
Source organism: Micromonospora sp. B9E7 (assembly GCF_039871815.1). NCBI lineage: Bacteria > Bacillati > Actinomycetota > Actinomycetes > Micromonosporales > Micromonosporaceae > Micromonospora > Micromonospora sp. B9E7. Next base: position 41,302 of record NZ_JBDPLX010000029.1, on the reverse strand, counting down.
CGCCGCCGGGCTCGGCTACACCTCGCCGATCTGGGCCGGCGCCGCACTCACCCTGGCGGGACTGGGCGTCCTGCTCGGGGCGCTGCGACTGGCCCGCCGCGGCGAGCCGGTGGAGACCGACGCGGCCCTGGTGGACACGGCGGTCTGAGCCGCCAGCAGGAGGACGCCGGGCCGGGCGATGCCCGACCCGGCGTCACTCTGATCATCGCCCCGCCATCTTCTCGCAATTGCAAGTTATGTGCAACAAGGTCTGGACAGCGCCGTCGTGACGTAACTAGCCTTCTCGGCATGAGTCCTTACATCACGGATCCGTGGGCCTGGCAGGAGAGCTGGGATCGCCAGCAGGAGGCGTTCATGCCGGACCGGGAACACCGGTTCACCGCCATGCTCGACACCGTCGACGCGGTCCTCGACGGCCGGCCGCCCCGGGTGCTCGACCTGGCCGGCGGCACGGGCAGCATCTCGCTGCGGACACTGGCGCGCTTCCCCGGCGCCGAGGCGACCCTGCTGGACCTCGACCCGGCGCTGCTGGCCATCGCCCGCGCCTCGCTGGGCGACCGGGCCACCATCGTCACGGCCGACCTCAGCACCCCGGACTGGCGCTCCGCACTCCCCCACCGCGAGTACGACGCCGTCCTCACCGCCACCGCCCTGCACTGGGTGCCGGCCGACCGACTCGGTCAGCTCTACGCCGAACTGCGCGACGTGCTGCGACCGGGAGGCGTCTTCGTCAACGCCGACCACATGCCCGACGACACCCTGCCGGAGCTGACCAAGCGGCTGATGGGCCGGGCCCGGGACCGGCGTAACGCCCGGTACGCGACCGGCTCGATGCTGTCCTGGTCGGACTGGTGGGAGCGGGCCGGCGCGGACCCGACACTGTCCCCGCTGGTGACCCAGCGACAGGACATCTACCCGACCGGACACAGCCCGGAGTGGAACCCACCGGTCTCGTGGCACCTCGCCGCGCTCACCGCCGCCGGTTTCGGCGAGGTCGGCACGGTCTGGCGGGGCGGCCCGGACGCCGCCGTCGCGGCAGTGCGCTGACGCCCGCCGTCGGCGGCAGCGCACTCGGGCCGCCGCCGGCGGCACTACGCTGGGGACTCGTGGCAGAGCCGCTGGACCCGCGTACCGACCCCGACGTCGACCTCCGGGTCCCCGCCGACCGGGGCGAGCTGACCGCGCGCCCCGCGACGGTCCTCGCCGCTATCGCGGCCGGCGGGGTGCTGGGCGCGCTAGCCCGGGCCGGCCTGCAACACGCCGTGCCGCACCCGCCGACCGGCTTCCCGTGGGCCACGTTCGGCATCAACACGTCCGGCTGCCTGCTGATCGGCGTGCTGATGGCGGTGCTCGGGCACCTCGACGGCGGTCCCCCGCTGGCTCGCCCGCTCCTCGGGGTCGGGGTGCTCGGCGGGTTCACCACCTTCTCCACCTACGCGGTCGACGTCCAGCAGGCAATCGTCGTGGGCGCTCCGGGCACCGCGCTGACCTATCTGGCCGCGACGCTGCTCGGGGCGCTCGTCGCGGTCGGGCTGGGCGACGCCGTCACCGCCCGACTGCTGCGACGCAGGGCGGCCTGATGACCGTCCTGCTCATCGCCCTGGGCGCGGCCGTCGGCGCTCCGCTGCGCTACCTCACCGACCGGGCCGTGCAGTCCCGGCACGACTCGGCGTTCCCCTGGGGCACGCTGACCGTCAACGTGATCGGGTCACTGCTGCTCGGCGCGCTCGTCGGGTGGCCGGCCGGCCCGGCCGTCACCGCGGCGCTCGCCACCGGGTTCTGTGGCGCGCTGACGACCTACTCGACCTTCAGCTACGAGACGCTGCGACTCGTCCGGGGTGGCAACCGGCTCCTCGCGATCGCCAACGCGTTGGGCAGCGTGGCCGCCGGGCTCGTCGCGGCCACCGCCGGCTACGCCGTGGCCCGCGCCCTGACCGGCTGACCGCGCACCAGCCGCGCTGCGCCCGATTCCATCCCCACCAACGCCTGGACCAGGGCTGACCCACAACACACCGAGGGTATATACGCGAGGTATACCCTCGGTGTAGTCTGCTGCCATGAGCGTGCCACTGACCCTTCTCGGCCTCCTCGAACGCGAGCCCAGCCACGGTTACGACCTGAAGCGCGACTACGACGCCTTCTTCGGCCGGGGCAAGCCACTGCCGTTCGGCCAGGTCTACTCCACCCTCAGCCGACTGGCCCGCGACGGCAAGGTGGTGATCAGCGACGTCGCGCCGGGCTCCGGCCCCGACCGCAAGCGCTACATCATCACCGACGTCGGCGCGACCGAGGTCGAGCAGTGGCTGACCCAGCCGGTCGACCCGGAACCGCACCTGCAGACGGTGCTCTTCGCCAAGGTCGTGCTCGCGCTGATGCTGGACCGGCCGGCCGCCGACTACCTCGACACGCAGCGCAGCGCTCATCTGCAGCGGATGCGTGAGCTGACCGAGATCAAGCGCGCCGGCAGCCTGGTCGACGCGCTGCTCGCCGACCACGGCCTCTACCACCTGGAGGCGGACCTGCGATGGATCGAGATGACCGGCGCCCGGCTGGACGCCCTACGGAAAGAGGTGCGGCCGTGAGCGTCGTGATCGAAGCGCGCGACGTCGAGTTCTCCTTCGGTCAGACCTCCGCCCTGCGTGGCGCGAGCGTCGCCGTGGAGGCGGGCGAGATTCTCGCCGTGATGGGCCCCAGCGGCTCCGGCAAGTCCACCCTGTTGCACTGCCTGGCCGGCATCCTGGTGCCCGACTCCGGCGAGATCCTCTTCGACGGGACGCGGGTCGACGCCATGGCCGAGACCCAGCGCAGCAGCCTGCGTCGGGACCGCTTCGGCTTTGTGTTCCAGTTCGGCCAGCTCGTCCCCGAGCTGACCGCGGTGGAGAACGTCGCGCTGCCGCTGCTGCTCAGCGGCGTACACCGGAAGCAGGCGCTCCCCAGGGCGAGAGCCTGGTTCGTGCGCCTCGGCCTGGACGGCCTGGAGCAGCGCCGGTCCGGTGAGCTCTCCGGCGGGCAGGCGCAACGCGTCGCCCTGGCCCGCGGCCTGGTCGCCGAGCCGCAGGTGCTCTTCGCCGACGAGCCGACCGGCGCGCTCGACTCCCTCACCGGCGAACAGGTGATGGACCTGCTGGTCGGCGCCGCCCGCGAGCAGGGCACCACGGTCATCCTGGTGACCCACGAGCCCAGGATCGCGGCGTACGCCGACCGCGAGGTCATGGTCCGCGACGGGCGCGTGAACGCGCCGGACCGGATCGCCTCGTGATCCGCTTCGGGCTCCGCCTCGCTGTGGCCGGCGGCCGTGAGGCGCTCACCCGTCTGGTCGTCATCGCCGCCGCCGTCGCGATCGGCAGCGGGCTGCTGCTGACCACTCTCGCCGGGGTCAACGCGGTAAACGCCCAGCTCACCCGGTACGCGTCGATGTATCCCCAGGCCTCGGCCGGCGACGCCGACCCGCTGTGGTGGTCGAACCGCCAGGACTACTTCGACGGTGAGCAGATCATTCGGATCGACGTCGCCGCGACAGGCGCGACCGCGCCCACCCCGGTCGGCATCCCGACCACCCCGGGTCCCGGCGAGTACTACGCCTCGCCCGCGTTTCGGGAGCTGCTGACCGCCCATCCGGCCGACCAACTGGGCGACCGCTACCCGGGGCGGGATCTCGGCACCGTTGGTCCGGCCGCGCTGACCTCGCCGGACACCCTGCTCGTCATCGCCGGCGGCACCCCCGAGCAGGTCGCCAAACTGCCCAACGCGCAACAGATCACAAGCGTCGGCAACGCCCCCGCCCTCCCCGAGGCCACTGTGAACCTCATCCTGGGCGTGATCGCCGGCGGGTTGCTCTTCCCGGTATTGATCTTCATCGGCACCGCCACCCGGCTCAGCGCCGCCCGCCGGGAGCAGCGCTTCGCCGCGATGCGCCTGGTCGGCGCGACCCCCCGGCAGATCTCGCTGGTCGCCGCGGTGGAGGCGGCCGCCGCCGCCGTCGCCGGCACCGCCGTCGGCTTCGGCCTGTTCTACGCCTTCCGCGACCCGCTCGCCGGCATCCCGTTCACCGGCATGCCGTTCTTCCCCAGCGACATGTCCCTGGGCGTGCTGGACGTCCTGCTGGTGGCGCTCGGCGTCCCGGCCGGCGCGGCGGTGGCGGCCCAGGTCTCGCTTCGCCGGGTACGGATCTCGCCGCTGGGCGTCACCCGGCGGGTCACCCCCCGGGCGCCGCGCGCGTACCGGCTGATCCCGATGGTGCTCGGCGTCGCCGTGCTGGTCTTCGCCATCGGCTTCCGGCCCGAGACGTCCGACGGCCAGGCCGCGGTGTTCCTGCCCGGCTTGCTGCTCATCATGGCCGGCCTGGTCTTCGCCGGCCCGTGGTTGACGATGGTCGGTGCCCGGGTGATGGCTCGGTACGCCAACCGCCCGGCCACACTCATCGCCGCGCGACGCCTCGCCGACAACCCGAAGGCCGGCTTCCGGGCGATCAGCGGCATCATGCTCGCGCTCTTCGTCACGAGCGTGTCCGTCGGCGTGATCACCACGATCGTCGCCAACCGCGGCCCGGCGCCCACCGGCTCGACCGACGCGGGCACGGTGACCACCGTCTTCGACGAGAAGGTGGCCTCGGTGCCCGACCCGCTCTTCGCCGAACTGCGGGCGATCACCGGGGTGCGCTCCGCGACAGCCATCCGCGAGAACCCGGTGCGGACCGACTCCGGCGAGGTCGGCGTGATCGCGTGCACCGACCTCCCGAGCGCGTACGGCCGGTGCGCCGACGGCGCGAGCGTCATCGAGGTGCCGTTCGGCCTCAGCCGCTGGCGGGAGTCGGCGTCGTCCGCGACGGTGTGGCCCGCCGCATCGCTCACCCTCGACGAACTCCAGCAGCTACCGGTCGGGGCGATGGTCGTCGGCACCGACGGCTCCGTCGCCGCCGTCGAGCGCACCCGCACCGTACTGGAGGTCGCCTTCCCTACCTTCTGGGTCGGGCCGAACGTGCCCGGCGACTTCGAGTCGGACTTCGCGAACACGCTGCGCGGCTGGGAACAACTGGCCAACGTCATCATCATCGCCAGCCTCGCGCTCGGCGGGTGCAGCCTCGCGGTCAGCGTCATCGGCGGGCTCACCGAACGCCGCCGCCCGTTCAGCCTGCTGCGCCTCAGCGGCGCTCCGGTGCGGGTCCTGCGCCGGGTGGTGGCGCTGGAGAGCGCCGTGCCGATGCTCGCCGTCGCCGCCGTCGCCATCGGCATGGGCCTCCTCGCCGCCCACCTGTTCCTCCGGGCGCAGATGGACTACACCCTCGTCGCGCCGCAGCCGGGCTTCTACGTGATCGTCGTGGTCGGATTGGCCGCCTGTCTCGGCGTCATCGCCTCCACACTGCCGCTGTTGGAACGCATCACCGGGCCGGAGACCGCCCGCAGCGAGTAGTCGTCATCCCGTCGGCCCGGTGGTGGCGAGAGCCACCACCGGGCCGAGGACGAAGACGGCGGGTGGGCCGACGCCCTCCCGGGCGGCGACGGCGCCGATCTCGTCCAGCCGGGCGGGCACCGATCGCTGGTCGGGCAGCCCGGCGTCCTGCACGGCCAGCACCGGGCTCTCCGGTGCACGTCCGTGCTCGATCAGCACGGTCGCGATCTTGGCGATGGTGTCGACGGCCATCAGCAGCACGACGGTGCCCCGGGCCCGGGCCAGCGCCGCCCAGTCGACGAGCGAGTCGGGGTGCCCGGGCGGCAGGTGCCCCGACACGACAGTGACGTCGTGCGCCACGCCCCGGTGCGTCACGGGCACGCCGGCGAGGGCCGGCGCGGCGAGCGCGCTACTCACCCCGGGCACCACAGTCACCGGGACGCCCGCCGCCACGCAGGCCTGCATCTCCTCGTGGCCGCGCCCGAAGACGTACGGGTCGCCGCCCTTGAGGCGGACCACCCGGCGACCGGCGCGGGCGTGCGACACCAGGGCCGCGTTGATCGCCTCCTGTGCCATCGACGGGCCACGGGGCACCTTCGCCGCGTCGACCACCAGCACGTCGGGGCGCAGCCCGGCGAGCAGCCCCTGCGGGGCGAGTCGGTCGACCACCACGACGTCCGCGGCGTCGAGCAGTGCCTTTCCGCGTACCGTGATCAGGTCGTCGGGGCCCGGCCCGCCGCCGACCACGGCGACCGAGCCGTGGTCGTGGTGGTGGTCGTGCCCGTGGTGATGGTGGTGGCCGACCGGGTCGTCGGGGTGGTCGTGCGGGCGTTGCGGGCGACCGACCTTGTCGGCGAAGCCGGGCATCAGCACCCGGTACGCGCAGGTGTCGCAGTTCATCCGGATGTCCCCGCCCAGCGCCTCGGTGTACCGCTCCAGGACGAGGTCGGCGAGCGCGTCACAGTCACCGATCACCTCGGCGACGCGGACGTCCAGGTCGGGGTGGGCGGCGGCGAACTCCGCCGACTGGGCGACGATCCGGTCCGGCAGCACCCCGGCGAACAGGAAGTACGGCGCGACGACGATCCGCCGCGCGCCGAGGCGGCGTAGCCGCTCCAGCACGGCCGGCACCGACGGCTGGGCGAGGGAGATGAAGCCCGGCTCCACACCCGCGTAGCCGCGTCCCTCCCAGAGCAGTCGGGCGACCTTGGTGACCTCGGCGTTGGCGTCCGGGTCGGTGGACCCCCGCCCTATCAACGCCACCCACGTGCCGGCCCGATCGACACCACGCAGCGCAGCGTCGGCCCGGTCGGCACCAGGCAGCGCAGCGTCGGCCCGGTCGGCACCCGCCGGGCCCGCACCGGCTTGCCCGGTACCGGCAAGTGCCGCGTCGATGCGCTGTTCGAGGGCGGTGTGCAGCAGCGGGTGCGGGCCGAGCGGGCGGCCGTAGCGGTAGCTCAGCCCGGGGTGACGTTCCTGCTCCCGGGCCATGGCGGCGGGGATGTCGCCCTTGCCGTGGCCTGCGCCGGTGAGCACCAGCGGCAGCGCCACCAGCGCCCGGTGCCCGCGCGCGACGAGCGCGCCGACCGCGTCGGTCAGCGGTGGGCGGGACAGCTCGATGAAGCCGCCCTCGACGTCGCCGATGTCACCGCGACGGCGGACCCGCTCGACCAGTGCGGCGAACTGCTCGACCCCGGCCGCGCTGCGCGTGCCGTGCCCGACGATGACCAAACCGGTCATGACTTCTCCTCGACGTAGAGCAGGGCGTTGAGGGCGGCGGCGGCGACCGCCGAACCACCCTTTTCCCCCACGTTGGACACCCCGGGCAGGCCACTGGCCCGCAGCGCCGCCTTCGACTCGGCGGCGCCCACGAAGCCGACCGGCAGGCCGACGACCAGCGCCGGTGCCGCGTCCAGGGTGAGTAGTTCGACGAGCGCGGTCGGCGCGCAGCCGACCACCCAGACCGCGCCCGGGCCGACCCGGGCCAGGGCGATCCGCAGGGCCGCCGCCGAGCGGGTGATCCCGGCCGAGCGGCCCAGCTCGGCGGCGGCCGGCTCGGCGACCGGGCAGACCAGTTCCAGGCCGGCCCGGGTGATCCCGGCGGCGACCATCGCCACGTCGGTGACCACCGGCGCGCCGGCGCGCAGCGCGGTCAGCCCCAATTCCAGGGCGGCCTCGTCGCAGACCAGCTCGTCGACGTACGCGAGGTCGGCACTGGCGTGCACCACCCGCTCGGTCACCGCTCGGCTCAGCGGCGGCAGGTGCGACAGGTCGACCCGCTCGCGCAGGATGCGGTACGACTCGACCTCGATGGGATGCACCATCCGGCTCATCGGGCTCCTTCGCAGGGGTCGGGCTCGACGACGCGGATCGCGTCAGGGTCAGCGACGACGCGGATCGCGTCAGGGTCAGCGACGACGCGGATCGCGTCAGGGTCAGCGACGACGCGGATCGCGTCGACCGGGCAGATCTCCAGGCACTCCAGGCAGCCCGTGCACCGGTCGGCGCGGACGGTGAGGCCACCGGCGACCGGTCGGATCGCGTGGGTGGGGCAGGTGAGCAGGCAGGCGCCGCAGCCCTGGCAGGCGCCGATGGTCACGAGCGCCACCGGTACCCCCGGGGTGTGACCATCCGGCCGGCGACCAGCCTCGTGTCGCTGTTGCCGACCACCACGACGCTGTACATGTCGACCACGGCCGGGTCCAGGGTGGTCAGCGTCGCCAGGTGCAGCCGCTCGCCGGGGCGGCTGGCGTTGCGTACCACCCCGACCGGGGTGTCCGGTGGCCGGTGCGCGGCGAGGATGCCGAGTGCCTTGCCGAGCTGCCAGTCGCGGGCCCGGCTGCGCGGGTTGTAGAACACCGTCACGAAGTCACCCTCGGCGGCGGCGGTCACCCGCCGCTCGATGACCTCCCACGGGGTGTGCAGGTCGGACAGACTCAGGTAGGCGTGGTCGTGGCCGAGCGGCGCGCCGAGCAGCGCCCCGGCAGCGAGGGCGGCGGTCACCCCGGGCACGCCCACCACGTCGATCCGCTCGTCGGCGTACTCCAGGGCGGGGCTGGCCATCGCGTACACCCCGGCGTCGCCGGACCCGATCAGCGCGACCGCCCGGCCGGCGGTGGCCTCGGCGACGGCGGCGCGGGCCCGGGCCTCCTCCGCGCCCAACCCGCTGGAGAGCACCCGGGTGCCGGGGCGGAACACGTCGCGGACCTGGTCGAGGTACTGGTCGAGGCCGACCACCACGGCGGCGCGACGTAGCTCGGCCACCGCGCGGGGGGTGCGCAGGTCGGCGGTGCCCGGCCCGAGGCCGACGACGGCGAGTCGGCCGCGCGGCGCGTGCCGGGCCACCGCCACGGTGGCCATCGCCGTCGCGGTCTTTCCCACCAGCAGCGTGGCATCGCCCGGTCGGCCGTCCGGGCCGAGCAGGGCCGCGGCCTCCGCCACGCTCGGTGTGCCGACCGCAGCGCGGACCACCTCGCTGGGGTGCGGCACGTCGACCGTGGCCAGCCGCGTCGCCGGCCAGGTCACCAGGGGTACGCCGAGCGCGTCGGCGGTGCTGCGGATGCCCGCCTCGTCGGCCTTGACGTCGGCGCTGGCCAGGCACCGCAGGCTCGCCGGGTCGAGGCCGGCGTCGGCCAGCACCCGGTGCAGCAGCTCGGCCACCTCGGCGGCGGGTACGCCTCGACTCGCCCCCACCCCGGCAACCAGCGACGGTGGGCGCAGCACGGCGGTCCGATCGTCGGGTGGCACGAGCCGGTCGGTGACCAGCAGCCGGTACCCGCCCTCCGCCACTGTGCCGGCGGGTGGCGGTTGGACGTTCGGCGGCAGGGCGGGCAGCGGCCAGGCGGCGTCAGAGATCAGGTGGACGGGTTCGCCGTCCAGGATGGCCCGGGACACCGCGGCGACCGCGCCCTGGACGGGCCAGCCGAGGGTGTCCAGCCCCGGCAGACCGACGGCGTCGGTGGCGGTGGTGATCACCGGGCGGGCGTCCAGCAGCGCGCCGACCTGCTCGGCGAGGTCGTTGCCGCCGCCGGCGTGGCCTCCGAGCAGTACCACGGCGTGCCGGGCTGCCTCGTCGACGACCACCACGGCCGGGTCGCTGTGCTTGTCGCCGAGCAGCGGCGCGAGGATCCGCACCACCGCTCCGGTGGCCAGGAATGCGATCACCGCGTCACATCCGGCCCAGGCGGTCCGCAGCGTGTCGGCCACGCTGTTTCCCTCGACCAGCCGGGCGTGCGGCCAGGCGGCGGTCAGGGTATCGGCGTGCCGGCGGCCGGCGGCGGTGGCGGCCACCAGGCCGATCCGGGCGGGCGGGTTCAGGTCGGTCACGGGCGCTCCCCGGTGAGGACGACCACCGGGTTGGTGGCCGCGAGGCGGATCGACCCGCCGGGCAGGTCGGCGAGGCGGGCGGCGGAGAGCTGGCTGCCCTCGACCGTGTAGCCGGCGGCGCGCAGCAGACCCACGGCCGGTGCGACCCGGTCCAGGGCGGCCAGGGTGAGCACCACCCGTTCGGGTTGGCGGGCCACCACGGCGGTGAGGACGTCGACACCGCCACCGCCGACGAAGACCGCGTCGGGCTCGGGGAGGCCGGCCAGCACCTCCGGTGCAGTTCCGGTGACCAGCCGGACGTGCACGGCGTGCGCGGCGGCGTTGGCCTGGACGGTCGCGCCGGCCTCGGGGTCCTGTTCGACGGCGAGCACGGCCGCGCCGAGCAGCGCGCACTCGATGCCGACCGAGCCGCTGCCCGCACCGACGTCCCAGATCAGCCGGCCCAGTCGGGGGCGCAGCCGGGCGACGACGAGGGCGCGCACCTCCGACTTGGTGATCATGGAGTCGCGGTGGGCGTACCGGGTCTCCGGCAGCGCCCACCCGCCGGCCGGCCCGGCGGCGGGCTGGTTGTCGGCGCGCATCCCGCCGGCGGTGACCCGATCGGGTGCGACGTCGACGTCGACGTCGACGTCGGCTTCGGCTTCGGCTTCGGCGAGGCTGAGCAGGACGTGCGGGTCGGCCCAGGTCTCGGCGGCGGCCTGTTCGGGGGTCACCGCGCGGATCCGTTCGGCGTCGGTGCCCAGGTGCTCGGCGACCAGCAGGCGGCGGGACCAGCCGATCAGCCCGGCGCCCAGCTCGGCCGCACCGGCGCCGGGTGCGGTGAGCACCGCGACCAGCGGCAGCGCCCGGCAGGCGTTCAGCGCCGGTCGGAGGTCGCGGCCGTGCGCGGTGACCACGGCGGCGCCGTCCCAGGGCAGCCCGGCGCGGGCGAACGCGGCGGCCACACTGGACACCGCCGGCACCACCCGCAGCGGCAGCCCGGCCGCGCGCAGCCGCCGGACGATGCCGAACAGGCCGGGGTCGCCGCTGGCCAGCACCACGGCCGGCACGCCGGCGTCGACGGCCTCGGCGAGGCGGCGCAGGGCGGGGGCGAGCGGCCCGAGGGTGACGGTCTCGACGGCGGCCGGTACGGGGACCGCGGCCAGGTGCCGGGCGGCCCCGACCACCAGCCCGGCGGTGGCCAGCACCGGGGCTAGCGCGGGGTGCGGTGGGGCACCGGCGGCGTCCAGCCCGACCACGGTCACGCCGGCCATCGGGGCCACGTGCGTCACGGAGGCCCCCGACGCCGCCCGCGTCACCGAGGCCCCCGACGCCGCCCGCGTCACCGAGGCCCTCGACGCCGTCCGCGTCACCGAGGCCCCCGAGGCCGCCCGCGTCATCGGGGCCACCGGCCGGACGAGGCGACGACGTGCGACCCGGCGAAGTCGACCATCGCCACGTCGACGGTGACCGTCGGCCCCGCGAAGCGCCGCAGCACCTGCCGGACCCGTTGGCAGAGCACGTCGCCGGCCGGTTCGAGCAGGCCGGCGGCCTCCCACAGCTCGTACGCGTGTCGCCCGGTGTTCGCCTCGGTCACGGCGGCGACGAGAGCCGCATCACCGCCGGCGTCGGCGGTCACCGCGCCGAGCAGGTAGAGGTCCACCTTGGAGCGGGTGTAGTGGGTCATCAGGATGCCGGCGGCGAGTTTGGCGAGCTTGCCGGCCATGCCGACGAAGACGACCCCGGTCATCGCGTCGCCCACGGCGGCGGTCACCGCGGCACCGGTGAAGTCGCCGACCTCGACGAAGCAGACCTCGGGTAGGTCGGGCAGGAGCGCACGGGCGGCCCGCTCGGTACGCCCACCGGTGCAGAGCACCACGGTCCGCTCCCCCTGGGCTGCCATCACGTGCACGGCCTGCACGACGCTGGCCCGCCAGGACGCGGTGGAGAAGGGGCGGACGATCCCGGTGGTGCCGAGGATCGAGATGCCGCCGAGGATGCCGAGCCGCCGGTTGGTGGTCTTGCGGGCCATGATCTCGCCCCGGGGCACGCTGATCACCACGCGGACACCGACCTCGCTGAGGTCGACCACCTCGGCCACCGCCTCGCCGATCATCCGGCGTGGGGTGTCGTTGATCGCCGGACCGCCGACCGCGAGGCCCAGGCCGGGCTTGGTGACGGTGCCGACGCCGGCACCACCGGCGAGCCGCAGACCGGGCACGTCGGTCCAGTCCACGGTGGCGGTCAGCTCCGCGCCGTGGGTGACGTCCGGGTCGTCCCCGGCGTCCTTGACGACGACCGCCTCGGCGCGGACCGGTGGGTTGCCGGTCACCTCGCAGCGTTCGACCGGGAAGCGCACCCGGCGTCCGGCGGGCAGACCGATCTCCACATCGGGCTGGATCTCCCCGGTGACCAGCGCGGTGAGCGCCGCCTTGGCCGCCGCCGTCGCGCAGGCGCCGGTGGTCCAGCCGGTACGCAGCGCGGTGGGCCGGACCTTCGCGGTACGCGGCAGGTCCGGCTCGCGCAGCGGCGGCTCGGCGTACGTCATGGTGTCTCTGTCTCCCCGGCACGGGCGGCGGTCTGACGGCGCAGCTCGGCGCGGGCGGCCGGCTCCGCCCGGCGGAAGGTGTGGAAGTGCCCTGGGTGGTAGAGGTGCGATCGGGTGCCCTCGGCGGCGAGCGCCGGCCCGACCAGGAAGAGGGTGTGCTTCCACAGCTTGTGCTGCTTGACCGTGGCCTCCAGGGTGCCGACCGTGCAGCGCACCACCAGTTCGTCGGGCCAGGTCGCCTGGTACGCCACCACGGCCGGGGTGTCCTCCGGGTAGCCGCCGGCCAGCAGCTCGGCCTGTACCTGACCGGAGCGGGCGGCGGAGAGGAACAGCGCCATGGTGGTGCCGTGCCGGGCGAAGTCCCGGACCCGCTCGCCGGGCGGCATCGGGGTCTTGCCACCTTCGAGACGGGTGAGGATCACCGACTGGGCCACCTCGGGCACGGTCAGCTCCCGCCCGACGATCGCCGCGACGGCGGTGAACGAGGACACCCCGGGGACGATCTCGACGGCCAGGTCGAGCACCCGGCACAGGTCCAGTTGCTCCTGCACCGCGCCCCACAGCGCCGGGTCGCCGGAGTGGATCCGGGCCACGGTCAGCCCCTGCTCGGCGGCCCGTCGGTAGAGCGGCAACACGCCCTCGATGGGCAGTTGCGACGAGTCGACGATCTCCGCGCCGGGGCGGGCGTGGTCGAGGACGTCGGCGTGCACCAGGCTTGCCGCCCAGATCACGATGTCCGCCTCGGCGATGACCCGGGCGGCTCGCAGGGTCAGCAGGTCCGCCGCCCCGGGGCCGGCGCCGACGAACCACACCTTGCCGTCGCTGGTCACAGTTTTCCTCCTCGGTGCTCGCGGCGGGCCGGGACCAGCAGCGTCGACAGGTACGGCAGGTCGTGCTCGGTGGCGTCGACCGGCCCGATGCGTTCACCGGGCATCCCGAGGCTGCGCCCGAGGACCGCGTCGGCGAGGCGGCCCTGCCTGCGCAGCTCGGCGAGCAGGTCCGGGTGCCGCCGCCAGCCCTTGTAGACGACCACGGTGCCCGGCCCCGCGAGGGCGTCGGCGAACAGCGCCGGCCCGGCGGTGGCCGGCAGCAGGGTCAGCGGTTCGCGTCCCTCACAGAGGGGGGTGCCACTGCGGGCTGCCAGCTCCTGCATGGCGGTGACGCCGGGCACTGTCTCCACCCGCACCGCGGGGCGCAGCGCGCGGACGCTCTGGGCGAGGTAACCGAACGTGGAGTAGACGTTGGGGTCGCCGATGGTGGCGAACGCGAGGGACCTCGCGCCGGCGTCGATGGCCTCGACCACCACCCGGGCCGCGTCGTCCCAGGCCGTCGCCCGGCGGGCGGTCACCCCGCCCCGGTCGTCCAGGGCGAACGGCAGCCGGCGTAGCCGATCCGCCGCGACGTACTCCCGCACGGTGGCCTCGGCGCGCCCGACGTCCGCGCCCGACGGTGTCGCACCGGCGGGCGCGGTGGGTGCGACCCGGTCCGCCATCACGGGTACGAAGACCAGGTCGGCCTCGCGCAGCACCCGCACCGCCTTGACGGTGAGGAGTTCCGGGTCGCCCGGGCCGACACCCACTCCGGTCAACGTGGCCGTCATCGGCACGCCTCCACCAGGCGGCGGGCCGCGTCCGGGTGGCCGGCCCAGTGGGTGTGCAGGTAGGAGGCGTGCACCCGACCGCTCACGAAGCCGTGCCGCGCGTCGTCCCAGCGCCACGCGGGCCGGTCGCCGTGCCCCGGGTCGGTGGTGGTGCGGTGGAACTCGTGGCCGCGTACCGGCTCGCCGGCGAGGGCGACCGGGGAGTCGGTGACCGCCACGGCTTCGCGGTAGCCGAGGGTGAGGCGGCCGGTCATCCGGGCGGTCAGGTCCAGCCGGCCGCACATGGGTACGCCGTCCAGGGACCGCCCGAGGTAGAGCAGCCCCGCGCACTCGGCCACGATCGGCCCGTCGAAGTCGGCCAGCTCGGCGCGCAGCGTGGTGTTTCCGGCCAGCGCCTCCGCGTACGCCTCGGGGAAGCCGCCGCCGATCACCACTGCCCGGGTGCCGGTGGGCAGCGCCGGGTCGCGCAGCGGGTCGACGGTGACCACGTCCGCGCCGGCGGCGGTGAGTAGTTCGGCGGTCTCCGCGTACGAGAAGGTGAAGGCCGGCCCTCCGGCGAGCGCGACTCGTGGTCGCTGCGCGCCGGCTGGTCCGCCGACGGCGGCGACCGGGTCCCACGCCGGGGAGGTCAGCGGCGGGGCACTGCCGGCCAGGGCGAGCACGGCGTCCAGGTCCACGGTGGCCTCGACCAGCTCGGCGAGCGCGGTGACGATCGCCAGGGACTCGGGTGCCCGCTCGGCGACCGGCACCAACCCGAGGTGCCGGGCCGGCGCGGCCACCTCGACGGCCCGGGTGACCGCCCCGAGCACCGGCACCCCCACCTCGGCGAGGGCGTCGCGCAGCAGTCTCTCGTGCCGGGGCGAGCCGACCCGGTTGAGAATCACCCCGCCGATGCGTACCGCCGGGTCGAAGGCGGCCATGCCGAGAGTGAGCGCGGCGGCCGAGCGGCCCTGCGCGGTGGTGTCCAGCACCAGCAGCACGGGCGCGTCGATCAGCCGGGCGACGTGGGCGGTGGAGGCGTAGTCGCGGCGGCCCACCGCGCCGTCGTGCAGACCCATGACGCCCTCGACCACGGCGACGTCGGCGGGTGTGGGGACGCTCGCGCCGTGCCGCAGCAGACCGGCGATCCGGTCCGCCCCGACCAGGAACGGGTCGAGGTTGCGGCCGGCCCGGCCGGCGGCGAGGGCGTGGTAGCCGGGGTCGATGTAGTCCGGGCCGACCTTGTGCGGGCTGACCGTCAGACCGCGACGGCGCAGCGCGGCGAGCAGCCCGGTGGCGATCGTCGTCTTGCCGTGGCCGCTGGCCGGCGCGGCGACGACCACCCGGGGCAGCGGCCACGGTTCGGTGGGGGCACTCACCACTCGATGCCCTTCTGGCCCTTCTGGCCGGCGTCCATCGGGTGCTTGACCTTGGTCAGCTCGGCCACCAGGTCGGCGGCGGCGACCAGGCGCGGGTCGGCGTCCCGGCCGGTGATGACGACGTGCTGGAATCCGGGCCGGTCGGCCAGGGTGGCGACCACCTCGTCGACGTCCACCCAGCCCCACTTCATCGGGTAGGTGAACTCGTCCAGCACGTACAGCCCGTAGCGTTCGGCGGCCAGGTCACGCTGGATCTGCCGCCACCCCTCCAGGGCGTCGGCGGCGTGGTCGGCGTCGCCGCCGCGCTGGATCCAGGACCAGCCCTCACCCATCTTGTGCCAGGCCACCGGTGCGCCCTGGCCGGTGCGCTCGTGCACCTCGCCGAGGGCCCGGAAGGCGTTCTCCTCCCCCACCCGCCACTTGGCGCTCTTCACGAACTGGAACACGCCGATCGGCAGACCGGCCGTCCAGGCCCGCAGCGCCAAGCCGAAGGCGGCTGTCGACTTGCCCTTCATTTGTCCGGTGTGGACGATCAGCAGTGGCCGGTGCCGCCGCTGCCGGGTCGTCAACCCGTCGGCGGGCACGTGTGTCGGCTGCCCCTGCGGCATCAGCGATCTCCCCTGTCTGGCGTGATGGTGGTGCCGGTCGAGATCGTGGAAGGAATCCGCCCTTCCAGGGGCCGTTTCCTTCCAAGATCTCCTCCGGCTTGGGGCTGGACCACGTCGTCGAGTTGGTGGCGGGGGGCATCCAGCTGGTTTGCCAGGCGACTGGCCAGGTTGAGACGTACCGGGCCGGACTCGCAGTCGACGACCACGCAGGGGGCGCCGGTTGCCGCCAGGACCTTCGCGGCTGCTGCCGTGCGGTCCAGTGGGCGGGTGCCGGCGGTGGCTCGACCGTCGGTGACGACGAGGACCAGCGGGCGGCGCTTCGGGTCGCGCAGGCGCTCCACCCGCAGCAGGTCGGCGGCGGCGAGCAGGCCCTCGGCCAGCGGCGTACGCCCACCGGTGGGCAGCTCGGCCAGTCGGGTCGAGGCGGCGAGCACCGACGAGGTCGCCGGCAGCAGCGTCCGCGCACCACTGCCCCGGAAGCCGATGACGGCGACCTTGTCCCTGCGCTGGTACGCGTCGGTGAGCAGGGCGAGCACCGCGTCCTTGACGGCGGTCATCCGCTGCCGGGCACCCATCGAGCCACTGGCGTCCACCACGAACAGCACCAGGTTGCCCTCGCGCCCCTCCCGGACCGCCTCGCGCACGTCGTCCGGACGCAACCGCAGGGGGCCGGTCACCCGCCCCCGCGAGGCCTGGTGCGGCGCGGCGGCCCGGACGGTCGCCGGCAGGTGCAGCGCCGCGACGCGGCCCGTCGGCATCCGGGCCCCGGTGGTGCGACCCCGCCCGGTGCGGGCGCGCGAACGCCGGCCGGGCACCCCGTCACCCACGCCGGGCGCGGTGAGCAGCCGCGCCGTCAACCCACCCCGGGGTACGGCCACCCGACCGCCACCGCCGTCACCGCTCGGCGCCGGGGTCGGGTCGTCGTCGCCGGCACCGTTCTGCCGGCCACCGGTGGCTCGCCGGTCGTCATCGTGCGGCCACCCGTCCGCGCCGCGCGGCCCGTCGAGCCGCCCGTCCGCGCCGCCGTCCCCGGTGGCCTGAGCCCCTCCGGGGTCATTCCCGTCGACGCCACTGCGGTCGCCGGAACTGCCGTCCGCGCCCCTGCCGTCGCCGCCCCTGCCGTCGGCGCCCCTGCCGTCCGCGCCGCTGCCGTCGAAGCCATGACCGTCCGGGCCACCCTCGCCGAGGCCGTGTCCGTCCACGGCGTTCCGCTGCGGACCGCCGCCGGCCGGGCCACTCGGGACGCCGCCGTTCGGGCCGCCGCCACCGGCCGGGCCTCCGTCGTCCGGGCCACGGTCGTCCGGTTCGTCGGGGTGGGCGTCCTGGGCGCGCTGCAACGCCTCGTCCAGGCGCTTCTCGTCCAGCCCCGGAGTGTCGAACGGATCGCGGCGGCGGCGATGCGGCAGGGCCAGCCGGGCCGCCACCCGCACGTCGTCGATGGTGACCCGGTCCCGGCCGTGCCAGGCGGCGTGCGCCAACGCGGTTCGGGCGGTGACGATGTCGGCGCGCATCCCGTCCACGTCGAACGCGGCGCACACCTCGGCGATCTGCCGCAACGCGGCGTCCGGAAGTCGTACCCCGGGAAGTCGGCGGCGGGCGGCTGCCACCTGGCCGGCGATCTCCGCGTCCGCGTCGGCCCAGCGGGCGGCAAACCCGACCGGGTCGGCGTCGGCGGCGAGCCGACGGCGGACCACCTCGACCCGGACCTCCGGGTCCCGGCTGGCACCGACCTCGACGGTGAGCCCGAACCGGTCGAGAAGCTGGGGTCGCAGCTCCCCCTCCTCCGGGTTCATCGTGCCGACCAGCAGGAACCGGGCGGCGTGGCTGACCGAGACGCCCTCCCGCTCGACGTGGCTGCGGCCCATCGCCGCCGCGTCGAGCAGCAGGTCGACGAGGTGGTCGTGCAGCAGGTTGACCTCGTCGACGTAGAGCACCCCTCGGTGTGCGGCGGCGAGCAACCCCGGCTCGAAGGCGCGTACGCCCTCGCCGAGGGCCTTCTCCAGGTCCAGTGAGCCGACCACCCGGTCCTCGGCGGCGCCCACCGGCAGCTCGACGAGGCGGGCCGGGCGGGTCTCGGCAGTCGCGCCGGCCGGGTGCGGCCCGTCCGGGCAGGCCGGGTCCGGCTCGGCCGGGTCGCAGCCGAAACGGCAGCCGGCCACCCGGCGCACCGGGGGCAGCAGCGCGGCGAGCGCCCGTACGGCAGTGGACTTGGCCGTCCCCTTCTCACCCCGGACCAGCACCCCGCCGATCGCCGGGGACACCGCGTTGAGCAGCAACGCCAACCGCATGTCGGCCATGCCGAGCACCGCACTGAACGGATAGATCACTGGACCTTCTTTCGTTCGCGACTGCGGGGCTCGCAAAACCGGCTCACTCCTCGCGCTCACACCCGGTCCTCCAGGTCGCCCTCGCTGGCCAGGTACGTGTCGCGCAGTCGGTCCAGGGTTGCCGGTTCCGGTTTGGCCCACAGCCCCCGGTCGGCGGCCTCCAACAGCCGCTCGGTGATGCCGCGCAGCGCCCACGGGTTGGACTTCTCCAGGAACTCCCGGGTGGTCTCGTCGAAGAGGTACGCGGCGGCGAGGTGCTCGTACATCCAGTCGTCGACGACGCCGGCGGTGGCGTCATAGCCGAACAGGTAGTCCACGGTGGCGGCCAGCTCGAACGCGCCCTTGTAGCCGTGCCGGCGCATCGCCGCGATCCACTTCGGGTTGACCACCCGGGCCCGGAACACCCGCCGGGTCTCCTCGCCCAGGGTGCGGGTGCGCACGTCGTGCGGCATCGCCGAGTCGCCCACGTACGCCTGTGGGGACGTGCCGGTGAGGTGGCGGACCATCGCCACCATCCCGCCGTGGTACTGGAAGTAGTCGTCGGAGTCGACGATGTCGTGCTCGCGGGTGTCCTGGTTCTTCACCGCCACCGCGATCCGGGCGAAGGAACGTTCCATGTCGGCCCGCGCCTCCCGCCCGTCCAGGCCGCGGCCGTAGGCGTAGCCGCCCCACACCGCGTACACCTCGGCCAGGTCGGCGTCGCTGCGCCAGGTCCGGGCGTCGATCAGCGGCAGCAGCCCCGCGCCGTACGCCCTGGGTTTCGAGCCGAAGATCCGGGCCGTGGCGCGCCGCTCGTCGCCGTGTTCGGCGAGGTCGGCGGCGACGTGCGCGCGAAGGTAGTTCTCCTCGTCCGGCTCGTCCAGGGCGGCGACCCGCCGGACCGCGTCGTCGAGCAGCGCCACGACGTGCGGGAACGCGTCCCGGAAGAAGCCGGAGATGCGCACGGTGACGTCGACGCGGGGCCGGCCCAACTCGGCCGTGGGCACCACGTCGATGCCGGTGACCCGCCGGGACCGGTCGTCCCAGACCGGGCGGCAGCCCAGCAGCGCGAGCACCTCGGCGATGTCGTCGCCCTGGGTGCGCATGGCGCTGGTGCCCCACACGGTCAACCCCACCGAGCGGGGGTACGCCCCGGTGTCGGCGAGGTGCCGGGCCAGCAGCGAGTCGGCAAGGGCCACCCCGACGTCCCAGGCGTTGCGGCTGGGGATGGCCTTCGGGTCGACGGAGTAGAAGTTGCGGCCGGTGGGCAGCACGTTGACCAGGCCCCGGGTCGGTGAACCGGACGGGCCGGGCGGCACGAACCGGCCGTCGAGCGCCCGGAGGGTGTTGGCCAGCTCGTCGGTGGTGCGGTCCAGCCGGGGTACCAGTTCGGTGGCGGCGAAGTGCAGCACCGCCGCGACGTCCGGGATCGGCTGGCCGGTGACCTCCGCGACCACCGCGTCGACGGTGTCGGCGTCCCAGCCGAGCGTCTCCATGCCGATGACCAGCCGCCGGGCGAGGGCCTCGATCAGGTCGACGGCGTCGGCAGCGGTGCCGGCCGGGCCGTCCACCACCTCGGTCAACGCGCTGGGCAGCGCCAGCCGCTTTCCGGGTGACGCGAGCAGCGCCTGCTCGTCGAGGGAGTACGCGACGGCGAGGGCCTGCCGCAGGCCGGGCAGGGCGCGGGCGCCACCCCAGATCTGGGGTGCGCGCAGCACCGCGAGGACCAGGTTGACCCGGGGCTCCCCGCTGGGCGCGTCGGCGAGGATGTGCAGGCCGTCGCGGATCTGCACGTCCTTGACCTCGCAGAGGTACCCGTCGAGGTGCAGCACGAAGTCGTCGAAGTCGTCCGCGTCGGGCATCGCCTCGGCGTGCAGGTCGTGGTGCAGTTCGGCGGCGCGCACCAGGTCCCAGATCTGCGCCCGCACGGTGGGCACCTTGGCCGGGTCGAGGGCCTGCACCGTGGCGTACTCGTCCAGCAGTTGCTCCAGTTTGGCCAGGTCGCCGTAGGTCTCGGCGCGGGCCATCGGCGGCACCAGGTGGTCGATGACCACGGCGTGTGCCCGCCGCTTGGCCTGGGTGCCCTCGCCGGGGTCGTTGACGATGAACGGATAGACCAGCGGCAGGTCACCGAGGACCGCGTCGGGCGCGCAGTCGGCGGCGAGACCGAGGCCCTTTCCGGGCAGCCACTCCAGGGTGCCGTGCTTGCCCAGGTGCACCACGGCGTCCGCGCCGAAGCCGCCGTCGGCGGCCGACGCGGCCAACCAGCGGTACGCGGCCAGGTAGTGGTGACTCGGCGGCAGGTCCGGGTCGTGGTAGATGGCGATCGGGTTCTCCCCGAAGCCGCGTGGCGGTTGGATCAGCAGCACCACGTTGCCGAAGCGCAGCCCGGCGAGAACGATGTCGCCACCCTCGGTGTACAGCTCGCCGGGTGGCTCACCCCAGTGTTCCCGCATCCGCTCGCGCAGCTCGGCCGGGACCTGGTCGAACCACCGCCGGTACGTGTGCCCCGGTATCCGGGCCTCGGCGGCGGCCAACTGCTCCGGGGTGAGCCACTCCACGTCGTGGCCTCCGGCGGCGATCAGCGCATGGATCAACGCGTCCCCGTCGGTGGGCGGCGGCGCGTCGCCCAGGTCGTAGCCGTCCTCGGCCAGCGCGGCGAGCAGGCGGACCGCCGAGACCGGGGTGTCCAGCCCGACGGCGTTGCCGACCCGGGAGTGCTTGGTGGGGTACGAGCTGAGCACCACGGCGATCCGCTTGTCGGGGTTGGGCAGGTACCGCAGCCGGGCGTGGCGCACCGCGATCCCGGCGACCCGGGCGGCCCGCTCGGGATCGGCGGCGTAGACCGAGAGGCCGTCCGAGTCGATCTGCTTGAACGAGAACGGCACGGTGACGATCCGGCCGTCGAACTCGGGGATGGCCACCTGCATCGCGGCGTCCAACGGGGACAGCCCGGCGTCGCTGTCGGCCCACTGCGCACGGGTGCTGGTGAGGCAGAGCGCCTGGATGACCGGCACGTCCAGGGCGGCCAGGGCGCCGACGTCCCAGGCGTCCTCGTCGCCGCCTCCGGAGGCATCCGCGGCGACCGCGCCGCCGGCCGCGAGGACAGTGACCAGCAACGCGTCGCAGCGGGCGAAGAGCCCGAGCGGGCCGGCGCCCGTGGTGAGCCCGCGCAGCGAGCCGCAGAAGATCGGCAGCGGGTTGCCGCCGGCCTCGCGGACCGCGTCCGCGAGCACGTCGACGAATTCGGTGTTCCCGGCCAGCGCGTGCGCACGGTAGAAGACGATCCCCACGGTGGGCCGCTCCGGATTGGTCGGGTACTCACGGTGCACGCCGTACGCCGGGGTGGGTGCGGGTGGGGCGAACCCCTCGCCGGTGAGCAGCACCGTGTCGGAGAGGAACCGGGCCAGCTGCCCCAGGTTGTCCGGCCCGCCCTCGACCAGGTACGCCAGCGCCTGGGTGACGACCCCGGACGGCACTGTGGAGATGGCCATCAGTTCCGCGTCGGGCAGGGCCTCGCCGCCGAGCACGACCGTCGGCACGCCGGAGGTGAGCACCGCGGCGAGGCCGTCCGGCCAGGCCTGTCGACCGCCGAGCAGGCGTACGACGACGAGGTTCACGCCGTCGAGCAGGGCGGGTACCTCGTCGGCGGTGACCCGGGCGGGGTTGGCCAGCCGGTAGTCGGCACCGCTGGCGCGGGCGGCCAACAGGTCGGTGTCGGCGGTGGAGAGCAGCAGGATGCGCACGGCAGGCTCCGGGGAGTGACGCCCCGGCCACCACGAGGGTGACCGCGACGATGCGGGTGGGTGCGGCGTCAGCCGGTACGACGGCGGCGCGGACGGCTCGCGGGCGCGAGCGGCGGGGCCGGTCGGCGGCGGGCGGCGCTCAGCTCAGCGGGGCGTAGCCGGTCGCGGGCGCGGTGAAGCGCCCACCGCGCGAGTCATGACGATGTTCGTCGATGAATGAGACGCCGTGCGTCATCGGGTCCTCCTCGGGTGTCCACGCCCTGGGGTACGTCCCGACGGCCGAAGTATCCTGGCTTCCGGATCGATGCTCTCCCCCGGCCTTCCAACCGCAGACACACGGCCGTGACTCACGAGGGGGGATCGCTCCCCGGTGACAGTGGCGGGACCGCGTCGGAATCGCACCGACTTCCTTCACTGCCGTCAGGCCGCGAATGCTGCCACACCCCTCCGCTGCCGGTCAACGCCGGTCCGGCCCCGCCAGGCGGACGGCACTCATCGAGCTTCGGCGATCGGTGCGAGCGCGACCCCCGCACGGCGCAATGCCCCAGATCAATGCCCGCCGTCCTTTGCTCTGCTTACCTATGTGCACCGGTGACGCTGCGTGTCCGGTGCCTATAGGTAGGCAGAGCAAAGGACGGTCGAACGAACTCTGACCTGCGCCGATCACCCGGCAGGGCGGCGCCGGGCGGCACCGTCACCTAGGATCGGCGAACGCCACACCAGTGTCCGTGATCAATCTCGGAGGTCGATCACCTTGGCCGCCCCGCAGTTCCACCACCTGGCGGGCCGGGTCTGGCTCTGCCCGGGCGATCCCGACCCGGAGGCGGTCCAGGCCAGCGTCGCCGTCGTGGCCGACGAGCGCGGCAGTGTGATGATCGACGCCGGGCAGAGCCTCACGCACGCCCGCGAGATCCAGGCCGCGCTCGCCGCGGCCGGGCTGCCGCAGCCGCGCTGGCTCGTCTACACCCACCACCACTGGGACCACGTCTGGGGAGCCTGCGCCTGGCCCGGAATCGAGATCGTCGGACACGAGACGGCCGTGCCGCTGCTGCGCGCCGAGGCCACCCGACCGTGGAGCCACCGCTATCTGGACGAGCAGGTACGCGCCAACCCCCGCCTCCGCCCGAGCTTTCAGGCCCGCGCTCGCGCGATGGCGTCCTGGGAAGGCTTCGCCATCCTGCCGCCGACCCGGACCTTCGCCGACGTGGCCGAGCTGCCGGTCGGGGTTCGGCTACGCCACGTCGGCGGCGGGCACGCACCGGACTCGACCGTGGTGCTGGTGCCCGACTCGGGGGTCATGCTGCTGGGCGACTGCTTCTACCCGCCGCCGGCGCACCTGCGTCGGCCGGAGGACGGCCTCGACCTGGGCCTGGTCCGTCGACTTCTCGACGACGACTACCACTGGTACGTCTCCAGCCACGCCGAGCCGATGACGCTCGAGCAGGCCCGCTCGGCCGTCGAGGACGCCTGAGCAGGCGAGTCTCAGCGGGCGTGGCGTTCCGGGTGGGCCCGGCTCCAGGTCCGCATCCGCTCCGGGTAGCCGGTGCGCGCCGCCTCGTACAGCGGCACCGAGTGCTTGCGGGCGATGGCCCCCGCCGCGCGGGGTGTTCCGGTACGGCGACGGATCCATTCGCCGTCGTGCGCGATCGCCATCACCGTGGTGTCCGTCGCGGTGGTCTCCGGCTCCAGGTAGAACTCCACGCCCCGCCGGGTGGCCACGAACTCCTCCAGCGCCGCGAGGTCGTCCCGAGTCGCCTCCCGGTCCAGTTTCGTCGGGGTCGCCTCGGCACCCCGTGACCGGCGATTGAACCAGCTCATGCCCAGCCCCTCTCCTCGACACCTCTCCCAGTGCAGCACCGGATCCTGGCAATACGCTGCACGCCGGGTGGGAGCAACCTGACCCACGCCGGGTGGAACCCGCGACGGGTGGGCGGTGTCATGAGTGTGATCCGAACGGAGGCCACCCCCTGGACGACGACGCTCTCGTCACCCGCGCTCGGGCCGGTGACCTGGAGGCGTACGACCTCCTGGTCGCCCGGCACACCGCGTCCGCGTACCGGACGGCGGTGCTGCTCGGCGCGGGATCGGACTCCGAGGACGTCACGCAGGAGGCGTTCGTGAAGGCGTACCGGAAGCTGTCCCGTTACCGGGGCGAGTCGTCCTTCCGATCGTGGCTGCTCGCGATCGTCGCCAACGAGACCCGCAACCTGCACCGGTCCCGGGGCCGGCGGGACGGGCTCGTCCTACGGGCGGCAGCGGCGGACCCGACGTCCGACGTCGCCGAGGACGAGGCAATCGGCGCGGTCCTCGCCGGGGAGCGCCGGGAAGCGCTGGTGCGGGCCCTGCGGCAACTGCCGGTACGGGACCGCGAGGTGATCGTCTGTCGGTACTTCCTCGATCTCACCGAGGAGGAGACGGTGGCGGCACTGGGTTGGCCCCGGGGCACGGTGAAGTCGCGCACGTCCCGGGCGCTGGCGAAGCTTCGCGGCCTGCTCGACCGTGAGGAGGTCCGGCATGGGTGACCTCGAACGGGAACTGCGCGAGCTGTCCACCTGGCTGGAAACACCCGAGCCACCCGACGTGACCGCCCGTGTCCGCGTACGACTCGGCAGGCCCGTGCGCCGGTGGCGCCCGCTCGCCGTAGCGGCGCTGGTCGCCCTCCTGGTCGCGCTGTTGCCGCCGACCCGGGCCGCCGTCGCGGACGCCGTTGCCGGGTTGCTGCGCTTCGCCGGGGTCAGCATCGCCACCTCGCCCGCCCCGACGACGCCCGGCGGCACCGCGTCGCCGCTGCCCGGGCAGCGGGCCGTCGCCCTGGACGAGGCCCAACGGGCGGTGCGGTTTCCGATCCGCCTGCCGGCGAGGCTGGGCCCGCCCGAGCAGGTGCTGGTCGCCGACCCGGACGCCACGGGCCGGTACCGGGTGGCGACGCTGCTCTACGACGGGGGTGCGTTGCGGGTCGACGCGTTCGACGGTCGCCTCGACCTGGCCTTCCACAAGGAGGTCACCCCACCGGGAGCGACCTGGGTCCAGGTCAACGGCGACTTCGCCGTCTGGGTCGACGGCCCACACGTGCTCTCCTACGTGGACCGGGCTGGCGGGATCCGCAGGGAGACCGCCCGGCTGACCGGCTCGACCCTGATCTGGCAGGACGACGACGTGAGCTACCGGCTCGAAGGCTCCCTCAGTAGGGCCGAGGCGATCGACATCGCCAGGTCGCTGCGTTAGGGAACCTGACAGGGCAGGCCGGTGTCCTGAAGGTGCGACGAGTCGACGCGCGATGGAGGGGCGAGATGAGTTCACGGGGCAGGTCGATGCTGGCAACGTCGGTGGTCCTGTTGGCGGGGTGCACGACCACGACCAGCGGCGCGGCGCCGACGGTGGGTGCGGCCACCACGGCGAGCACCCCGGCCGCCTGCGCGACGCGGGTCGAGACGGGGTCCCTGCCCGACTGGGCGGACGCCGGTTTCAGCGGCGACGCGCGGGTCCCACACGTCTTCGGGGCGAAGGGTGACATCGTGGCGGTGCTGTTCGCCCATCCCCTGCGCCAGGTTCGCAAGGACGGGTCGAACAACAAGATCCTCTGGGTGGCCCGCGCCGCCACGACCTCGCCCGACCCGACCGCAGCGGCAACCCTGGTGATCACCGCGACGCTCGCCGGCACCGACACCCGGGTGATCCGGGAGGTCGCCGGCGGCCCCGGGCCGTCGATCATCGACCTGCCACAGGCCGGTTGCTGGCGACTCGACCTGGCCTGGTCCGGGCACACCGACACGATGGACCTGGTCTACGCGCCCTGAGCCGACGGGCGCCTAGGCTGCCGGGCGTGCCGAACGACGTACGGGTGGCGGCGGCCCGCAACAACGCCGAGTGGTGCGACATCGTCTGCGGCAGCCACGGGCTGACCGGCCGTACCGACGCCGACGCCTGGTCGGTCCCCCACCGTTCGCCACCCTGGTACCCGGACGCGGTCACCCTGCGGCCGGGCGTCGACGCCGAGGCCCTGCTGGGCCGGATCGACGCGGGGCCCGGCGCGTCGGTGAAGGACAGCTTCGCCGACCTCGACCTGTCCGGGTACGGCTTCCGGGTGCTCTTCGACGCTCAGTGGATCCACCGGCCACCGTTGGCGCCACCTGTCGACACACCGCTGGCCCCGGTCACCACACCCGACGAGTTGGCGGCCTGGGCCGCCGCTCACGGCGCTGGGGACGTGTTCCGCCCCGCGCTCCTGACCGACCCACGGGTACGGGTGCTCGCCCGCCACGACCGGGGTGTGATCACCGGCGGCGCGGTGCTCAGCAGCGACGGAGGCACCTACGGCGTCTCCAACCTGTTCACCCACACCGACGACCCCCGGGACATCTGGCGCGCGGTCTGTGCCACCGCGCCCGGCACACCGCTGGTCGGCTACGAAACCACCCCGGACCTCGCCCCGGCCCTGGAAACCGGCTTCGCCCCCATCGGTCCCCTTCAGGTCTGGCTCCGCGACTAGACGAGTAGCTCCTGAACCGCTGGCTCGGGCTGTGGGCGCAGCCGATGGTGACCGTCGGTCACCTCCGTGGGGGGCGGATGCGGTGGCGAGCGCCCTTCGCCGCGCCCTCGACGCCCTGGGTCCGCGTCCGGACAGCTATGCTGGGCGGCATCGGCACCGATCCGGCCATCACCGGGGAGCTTCCGGAAGAACGGGCCCATCAACGGCCCCAGTAGAACCGGACGTAGCGGCACGTCACGTCGCGAAAGTGAGCGGCGCCTGCACCGTCGAGGCGCAAGCGGGGTGGTACCGCGGAGGTCCGGCCATACGCCTGACGCTTCGTCCCCGCGTGGGCAGTGAGCTGATGCCCGCGCGAGCGGACGTGGAGTGTAGGGAGAACGTCGGTGCCGGACGGTCCATCGAAGTCGCCATTCGTGCCACTACCCACCAAGATCGATCTTGGTGGGATGGACCGTGCGGTCATCGAGTGGTGGCAGGCCAACAACGTGTTCGAGCGGAGTCTTGAGCAGACGGCCGACGGTCCGCCCTGGGTGTTCTACGAGGGGCCGCCGACCGCCAACGGCACGCCGGGCACCCACCACATCGAGGCGAGGGTCTTCAAGGACCTCTTTCCCCGGTACCGGACGATGCGGGGCTTCTCGGTGCCACGCCGTGCCGGATGGGACTGCCACGGCCTGCCGGTCGAACTCGCGGTGGAGAAGGAACTGGGGCTGGGCGGCAAGCCCGACATCGAGAAGATGGGCGTCGCGGAGTTCAACGCCCGGTGCCGCACCTCGGTGCTGCGGCACGTGGACGAGTTCGTCCAGCTCAGCTCGCGGACTACGTCACGACCGAGGACGGCACCGGCCTGGTGCACCAGGCGCCGGCCTTCGGCGCGGACGACCTCGCCGTCTGCCGCGCGTACGGGTTGCCACTGGTGAACCCGGTCGCTCCGAACGGGCGGTTCAACGACGACATCGACCTGGTCGGCGGCGTGTTCTTCAAGGACGCCGACCAGTTGCTCATCGACCGGCTCAGGGAGTCCGGTCGGTTGTTCCGGCACGAGCCGTTCGAGCACCCCTACCCGCACTGCTGGCGGTGCCACACCCCGCTGATGTACTACGCGCAGCCATCCTGGTACATCCGGACCACCGAGGTACGCGACCAGCTGACCCGGGAGAACGAGAACACGAACTGGTTCCCGGAGCACATCAAACACGGCCGGTACGGCGACTGGCTGAAGAACAACATCGACTGGGCGGTGTCCCGCTCCCGGTACTGGGGCACGCCGCTGCCGCTGTGGCGATGCCCGGACAACCACGTGACCGCGGTCGGCTCTCGTTCGGAACTCGGCGAGCTGGCCGGCGCCGATCTGTCCGAGCTGGATCCGCACCGCCCGTACGTCGACGAGATCACCTTCGCCTGCCCGGACTGCGGCCAGGTCGCTACCCGGGTCCCCGAGGTCATCGATGCCTGGTACGACTCCGGGGCGATGCCGTTCGCGTCGTTGGGTTATCCCCACGTGCCGGGCAGCAGGGAGATCTTCGAGCGCACCTACCCGGCCCAGTACATCTGCGAGGCGATCGATCAGACGCGGGGGTGGTTCTACACCCTGATGGCGGTGGGCACCCTGGTCTTCGACCGGTCCCCGTACGAGAACGTCGTCTGCCTCGGGCACATCCTGGCCGAGGACGGCCGCAAGATGAGCAAACACCTGGGCAACATCCTGCTGCCGATCCCGTTGATGGACGCGCACGGCGCCGACGCGGTGCGCTGGTTCATGGCCTGTTCCGGCTCACCGTGGTCGCCGCGCCGGATCGGGTCCGGTCCTCTCGACGAGATCGTCCGCAAGGTGTTGATGACCTACTGGAACACCGCGGCGTTCTTCTCCCTCTACGCGGCGAACTCGACGTGGGCGCCGCATCTGGCGCAGCCGGTCGCCCGACGACCGGTGCTGGACCGGTGGATCGTCGGCGAGGTCCACGCCCTCGCCGCCGCCGTGGACGAACGGATGCAGAACTACGACACCGCCCGCGCCGGCCGCCTGCTCGCCGACTTCATCGACGATCTGTCGAACTGGTACGTACGGCGGTCACGGCAGCGTTTCTGGGAGGGCGACCCGGACGCCCTCACCACCCTGTACGAGTGCCTCGACATCCTCACGCGGCTACTCGCGCCGTTCGTTCCCTTCATCACGGAGGAGGTGTGGCAGCAGGTCGTCCGGCGCGGTGCCGCGTCGGCGCCGGAGTCGGTGCACCTGGCGACCTGGCCCACGCCCGACGCCAGCCTGATCAGCGCGGAGTTGTCGGCCCAGGTGGCGACGGCGCGCGCGTTGGCTGAGGCGGGCCGGTCCGCCCGCAAGACGAGCAGCCTGCGTATCCGCCAGCCGTTGAGCCGGGCGCTCGTGGGGCTACCGGCCGGCACCGTGCTCCCGCAGGCGTTGCTGGACGACATCGGCGACGAGTTGAACGTCAAGGTCCTCCAGCCGCTCGACCCCCAGAGCGGAGTCATCGACGTGCAGGTCAAGGCGAACTTCCGGACGCTGGGCCGCCGGTTCGGCAACCGCACCCAGCACGTCGCGAAGGCCATCGCCGCCGTGTCCGGGCGGGACCTGGTCGACGGTGTCCGGGCGAACGGGGCGTTCCCGCTGTCGGTGGACGGTGCGCAGGTCGAGGTGGGCCTGGACGACATCCTGGTCACGGAGGTGCCGCGGACCGGCTGGGTCGTGGAGTCCCAGCGCGGAGTGACGATCGCGCTGGACACCGAGATCACCCCCGAACTGGCAGCCGAGGGTGTCGCACGCGACGTCGTCCGCATCGTCCAGCAGGCCCGCCGCGACGCCGATTTCGAGGTCTCCGACCGGATCACCGTGTCGATCGCCGCGCCCGCGGATGTCGCGGCCGCGATCTCCGCGCACCAGAAGCTCATCGCGCACGAGACCCTCGCGCTCAAGCTCACGGTGGCGGCCGCGTTGTCGGAGGGCTTCTCCGGCACCGTGGGCGACGGTCAGGAGATCGTCGTGCACGTCGTGCGGGCCTGAGTGGTGACGGATGGACGATCAGTGGAGGCGGGCCAGGTCCTCGGGGGTCAGGCGTAGGGCTCCGGCGGCGATGTTCTGCGCCAGGTGGTTCGGGTCCGCGGTGCCGGGGATGGCCAGCACGTGGGGGCCCTGGTGCAGGGTCCACGCCAGGCGTACCTGATGCGGGGTGACGCCGTGGGCGCGGGCGACGGCCTCGACCGCCTCGCCCTGCGTGGCGCTCGCGCCCGTCTCCCGGCCGGTGCCGGCGAGCGCGAAGAACGGCACGTAGGCGATGCCCCGCTCACCGCAGACCCGGACGACGTCGTCCTGCTCCCGGTAGGCGTCCACCCCGTAGTTGTTCTGTACGCAGACCACAGGTGCGATGCCCGCCACCTCGTCCAGCTGCTCGGGCCGGACGTTGGAGAGCCCGAGGTGCCGGATCAGCCCGGCGGAGCGCAGCTCGGCGAGCGCGCCGAACCGGTCGACCAGCGGCACCTCGCCGGGCCCTCGGCCGAGGCGCAGGTTCACCACGTCGAGGTGGTCGCGGCCGAGCCGACGCAGGTTCTCCTCCACCTGGGCGCGCAACTGCGCAGGGGTGAACGCCTCGGTGAAGCCCACCTCCGGGTCGTACCCGAAGCCGACCTTGGTGGCGATGACCAGGTCCTGGGGGTACGGGGCGAGCGCCGCGCGGATCAACTCGGTGGCGTAGCGGGCCGGGCCGGTGCCGACGCGCAGGGTTCCGCCGGGCGAGACGTAGAACGCGGCCGTGTCGATGTGGTCGACGCCCAGCTCGACGGCGCGGCGCAACAGGGCGACGGCCCGGTCCGGGTCGGGGTTCGCGGTGATCCGCATGGAGCCGAAGCCCATCCGGTGCACGGTGCGGTCGCCCAGTGTCCAGGTGCCCGCCGCTGCGGCGGTGATCTCGTCGGTTGACATCGGGCGACCCTAACCAGCCCGGGTACGCGGCGCAGTCGGCCACGTACCCGATACCGCTCGGCGGTGGTCTGGGTTAGTTTTAGTTGGCTGACGAAACAGCGTGCGGCGGGCGCAGCACCGGCACCAGCAGCAGGGTCGGCAGCAACAACAGCGGCACCACCAACAGCGCGCGCAGGGTGCCGACCTGGTCGCCGAGCAGACCCAGCAGCGGAGGGCCACCGAGGAACGCGGTGTAGCCGATCACCGCGACGACACTCACCCGCACCGCCGCGTGCGCCTCGTCGTCGGCAGCCGCGCTCATCCCGACCGGGAAGCCCAGCGACGCACCGAGGCCCCACAGCGCCACGCCGATGACGGCCACCGGCCCGGAGCCGGCCAGGACGGCGAGGCCGGCGCCGACCACGGCGAGCCCGATGGTGCCGCTGAGCACCGGCACCCGACCCCAGCGGTCCAGCGCGATGGTGCCGGCGGTGCGCCCGACGGTCATGCCCACGACGAAGACGGCGAAGACCGCCGCGCCGGCGGCCTCGCTCAGGTCCCGTCCGTCGATGAACGCGACGGCGAGCCAGTCGTTGGCGGCTCCCTCGGTGAACGCCGCCACCAGCACGAACAACCCGATCAGTAGGGTGCGCGGCTCCCGCCAGGCGGCGAGTTGCGCCCGGCGGCGGGCAGCCGGGGTGGCGTCGGCCGGGTCACCGGTGTGGTCGCTGCCCACGGGCAGGTACGTCCGGGCGGCGAGCACCGTGCCGGTCAACACGACCACCGCCACCGCGACGAGGTGCGCGCCGACCGCCACGTCGAACCGGGCCGCCCCGGCGCCGAGCGCCGCTCCGGCCACCGAACCGAGGCTCCATCCCGCGTGGAAACGGGGCATGATCGTCCGGCCCAGTCGCCGTTCCACGGCCGCGCCCTCGACGTTCATCGCCACGTCACAGGCGCCGGAGCCGTAGCCGAGGGCGACCAGGCCCACGGCGACGACGGCGAACGATCCGGTCATCGTGGCGCCCAGCCCTGCCACGGTCAGGCCGATCGCGACCACCACGCTGGCCAGGGTGACGGTGCGGGCCGCGCCGAGCCGCTGGGCGAGCAGCCCGGCGGTGGGCATGGCGAGCAGCGCGCCGACGCTCATCGCCAGCAGCAGCAGCCCAAGCCGGCCGGCGGAGAGGTCCAACGCCTCGCGGACCGCCGGCACCCGGGAGAACCAGCTGCCGACGGCGAGCCCGTTGAGGGTGAAGGTGACCGCGACGCCGTTGCGGGCGAGGAGCACCGCTCGCGCGGACGGCGGCGCGGCGGCCGGGGCTACGGGTCGACTGGTGGGGGCGCTCACGGGGGCAGGTCCTCTTCCTCGGGGTGATCTCCTGGCACGATCGCACACCTGAGAGCGCTCCCACCACAACCGCAACCGCCCCTTACCGCCGGTGTGCCCGCCGGGGCATGATGTGAGCAGGCGTTTGTCCGACCGGGCGGGCCGCCGCGGGGAGGCGACGATGACGACAGCGGCACACCGGCCGGCAACTCTCGAGGACGTGGCCCGGGTCGCCGGGGTGTCCCGGTCCACCGCGTCGCGGGTGATCGCCGGCACCGGGTTCGCCTCGCCGGCCGCCCGGGAACTGGTCGCGGCAGCGGTCGACCAGCTCGGCTACGTACCCAACCCGGCTGCCCGGGCGCTGGTCCGCGGCGGCGGCGTACGGATGGTCGTGGCGGTGCTGGGGACCAGCGCGGCGGTGCTGGACGACCCATACGTGCACCGGGTGGTCGGCTCGGTCGCCCGGGTGTGCACACCCGTCGGTGTCGGTGTGGCGTTGCACTGGCTGCCGCTCGGTGACCCCGGCGGGCTGGACCAGCTCGACGATCGCAGCGTGTGCGGGGTGATCCTGGTCAACACCACCGAGGAGTTGCTGGAGTCGGTGCCCCGGTCACTGCGCGGTCGGGTGGTCTCGATCGGCGTCGGCTCGGCGAGCGTGCCGTCGTTCGACGTCGACAACGCCGCCGGGTCCGAGGCGGTGCTGCACCACCTGTACGCCACGGGTCGCCGCCGGATCGCCATGGTGGCCGGCCCTCGGTGGCTGCCCTGCGCGCAGCGCCCGGTGGAGACGTACCGCCGGCTGATGCGGCAGGCCGGAATGCCGGAGCGGTTGCTGCCCGGGGACTTCACGGCAGCGTGCGGCCGGACGGCAGCGGGTGTGGTGCTGCGCCAGTGGCCGGACATCGACGCGATCTACGCGATCAGCGACGACACCGCGCTCGGGGTGATCGCGGGCCTGCGGGACGCCGGGGTGCAGGTGCCCGGCGACGTCGCGGTGGCCGGCTTCGACGACATTCCGGTGGCCGGGCTGACCGCCCCGGCGCTGACCACGGCGAGTCACCCGGTGGGGCGGATCGCCGTCGCCGCGGCCACCGCCCTGCTCGACGGACGACCGGCCGCGCCGGTGACCCTCTTCCCGTCCGCCCTGGTGGCGAGGGCCAGCGCCTGAGTGGCGCCCAGTCGGGCACGCTGACGGTTAACCCCGTACGGGCCGGGTAACCGCGTCGGACCTTTCGTCCACCGCGAGGAGCGCCGACCCGTGTCCGACTCCGCGCCGTCGCACTGGGACTCGCCGCCGAGCCCCCGGGACGGCCGGTTGACCGCCCGCCGCCACCCGCCGGTGGCGCCGGGCCGCACCGGGCTGGTGCCGATGACCGGCCCCGACGGTGACCGGCTGGCCCTGGCGTACGCCCCGGAGCCCGCGGCCGACGGTTCGGCGCACCGGTTGGTGCTGCTCCTGCACGGTGCCGGCGGCTCGGCGCGACAAGGGCTGGACCTGCTGTTGCCGGTCGCGGACGCGCAGCACCTGCTGCTGGTCGCCCCGGACTCGTCGGCGGCCAGTTGGGACCTGATCGCCGGCGGCTTCGGGGCGGACGTGGGGCGCATCGACGGGCTGTTGGCGACCGTCTTCGACACCTACCCGGTGGCCGACGTGACGGTCGCCGGCTTCTCCGACGGCGCCTCGTACGCGCTGTCGCTGGGCCTGGCGAACGGGGATCTGGTCGACGCGGTGCTGGCCTTCTCCCCCGGTTTCGCCGCGCCACCGGTCACCCACGGCCGGCCACGGATCTTCATCTCGCACGGCGTCGACGACCGGGTGCTGCCCATCGACGTGTGCAGCCGCCGTCTCGTCCCCCACCTGCACGACCTCGGTTACGACGTCACCTACCAGGAGTTCCCCGGCGGCCACGACATCCCCGCCCCGATCCGCGATTCCGCCATCGCCTGGCTCACCACGTAACCCGCCCCGCCCCGGGCCGCCCCGCCCCGCCCCGCCCCGCCCCGGTCGATCATGGAGTTGTGGTGGGCAATTGACGACGGAAAGTGGCTTACGCGAGGCACCACAAGTCCTTGATCGACCCGGGCGGGGGCGTGGGAACCGCCGCTCGGTGCGGGCTCAGACCGGGGGGAGGCCGAGGGCGTCGTCGACGCGGGCGAGGACGGCGGCGTCGTCCTCCGGGTTGACCCCGCGCAGCAGGTCGATGGCCGTGGCCCGGACCTGACCGATGATCATCGCCAGGGGGAGGGTCTGCGTGGAGCCGAAGAGTTGCCCGGCGGTGTGCACCGCGGCCAACGCCGACTCGTCGGCAAGGGTGGCGTGCCGGTCGGCGGTCTCCTCCTGCCCGTTCAGGTCGGCGGCGAGGGCGGCACCGGCCTGACGGACCGCCTCGGCCAGTGAGCGCAGGGCGGCGCCCAGCTCGGGCGGGGCCGGGGTGTGCAGCCGGCTGAGGGTCACACCCGCACGGGCCAGCACCCGGACGTTGCGGACCGCGTAGTCGATCTGCCGGATCGACTCGTCCACCGAGCGCAGCCGACCGATGTGCCGGCGTCGACGGACGTTGAGCCGCAGCGCCTCACCGGCGGCCAGCACACCGTCGCGCAGCCCGTCCACCCGGGCGTCCATCCCCCGCGCCTGCCTGAGCGCGGCGACCGCCGCCGGCTCGTCGCTGTCGTCCAGCGCGTCGGCGATCCCACCGAGCAGCCCGGCCAACTCGTCGAAGGTCCGCCGCACCTCGGCGACCAGCGGGGCGAGGGGGTGCCGGGCGTCGACCAGCAGGCTGGCCGCGAGGGCGACCACGCCGCCGACCAGCGCGTCGACGAAGCGGAACGGCACCAACGAGCCGTCCGGCGGTGCGACCACCACCAGGTAGAGCGCGGAGACCGCCGCCTGCACCAGCGTCACGCCGGTGGCGCCGAAAGCCACCGCGAGGAGAACGGTGAGCAGGATGACGGTGAACACCGTCCAGGTGCTGCCCGGGCCGAGAGCCTGCACCACCAGGTCCGCGACGAGCACCCCGGCGGCGACCCCGAGGACGACCTCGACGGCCCGGCGGATGCGCTGCCCCCGGGCCTGCCCGAGGACGATCAGCGCGGCGGCCGGCGCGAAGAAGGGCTGCGGGTGCCCGAGCAACCGGGTGGCCAGCAGCCAGGCCACGGTCGCCGCGACGGTCGCCTCCAGCACCGGCCGCCAGCCGTGCCGCAACCGCCCGCCGGCCGTCCGCAGGCCGCTGAACCGCACCATCGCCCAACCTCTCCCACCCATGCCTGCCGGCCGCGCCCCGGTCCGACACCAAGCCGCAAGCTCACCACACCCGCCAACAGCTCACGCCGGCCCGCCGCCAACGCGCGGCACCACACCGCCGGCTCACCGCAGCACCCCGTCCGCTCCCCCTGTGGAGCTGATGCCGTAAACGAATCAGGCGCGATGTCGTAGACGATTCAGCTCCAAAGGACCAGCCCACGGCACCAGGCCGGCGGCCCACGGCCTCCCGGGGCGATCGTCTCCCATCACGCGTCAGACCTGATCACCGGGCTGCTTTGCGACCCACGCGGTGGTGCTCGGCACGGTCTGCGCGGGCGGCGCCGAGGGGCTGCCGGCCGCCCTGGCCGCGTACGACGCGCAGCGCTGACCGCGTAGTCAGGCCGTCGCCCGGGCCTCCTCCACCGCCGGCCGATTCGGACAGCAGCTGAACCACCCGCTCGCCGTCGCGATCCGGGACACCGCGTTGCGGCTCACCCCGGGCCGGGTCGCCCTGCGCAGCATGGCCCGCTACGCGGACTGGCGACCGCCGGCGGGCTGAGCCGGCCCAGCGATCCGCCCGGTGGCCAGGGCGGCATACTCCGCCGAGGCGAGGAACTCGGTCAACACCTCCACGGTGCCCGGCGTCCACTGACGACCGTCGAGCACCTCGGAACCGGGGACGAAGAGCATCGCCGCGCCCTCGCCGAGCACCACGTCCTCCTGCCGGGCCCGGGTGCTGCCGAGGAAGTAGTGCTTCACCCGATCCAGCTCGGGCAGCGATTGCACGGCGACCAGGCGCAGCGGCCCGTCGGCCCGCAGGCCGGTCTCCTCCCACAGCTCCCGCTCGGCGGTCTGCTCCGGCGTCTCACCCGGCTCACCGTGGCCGCCGGGCAGCCCCCACACGTTCGGGTGGTGCATCGCGTCGCCGTCGCGCAGTTGCAACAGCAGCTGCCCGTCGGGATCTACCAGCAGGACGCACGCGACAATTCTCATCCGGCCAGACTACGGCCGGCGGGGAACCGTCGTGGCCCCAAAGCTCCAGAATAGTCATTCGGGCCGTCGTCGGAGCTAATCAAAGGCGACAGTCCGCCGGTACAATCGGCGACTGTCATGTGACCGATCGCTGACTGCTCATAGTGAAAGCGATCACACACACTGAGCCCATGAACAGGAGAGTCAACCGCGGTAAGGCACTCCGCGTCGCGGTGTGTCTCATCCTCCTCGCCGCACTCAGCGGTTGCATGCAGCTCAACATGGGCCTCACCGTCAACGCCGACGACACGGTGGACGGTCAACTGCTGCTGACGGCCCAGAAGTCCGTGCTGAGCGCACGGAACAAGAACGTCCCGGCCGCCTTCGCGGAGCTGCGGCAGAACATTCCCGCGCTGCCGGCCGGCGGAGAGACCCTTTACCAGGACAACACTTTCTACGGTTCCCAGATCAGTTACCGCAAGGCGCCGCTGGCCGGTTTCGACACGGAGAGCGTAAAACTGGTCCGGGACGGCGATCTCTACCGTTTCACGCTGCCACTGGATCCGCAGAAATACGGCGGAAAGGTCGCGCAGCAGAATCCGCAGCAACAGCAGGCGTTCCTCAAGCTCATGTCGTTCGAGATCTCGGTGACATTTCCCGGCCGGGTGATCGACAGCAATGGCACGGTCAACGGCCGTTCGGTGAGCTGGAAGGTCGACGCCAACCAGGACAAGCCGGCCGAACTGCGGGCCGTGGCCGAGGCGCCACCTCGACCGTCCGCCTCGCCGGCAGCCGCCGGCGCCGAGGGCGGCTTCCCCTGGCTGCTGGTCGGTGCCGGCGTACTCCTGGTGCTGCTGCTCGCCGTGGTGGGCGTACTCCTGCTGCGCCGCCGTCAGCCCGCCGCGCCGGCTGCGTCCGGCCCGACCCCGGCGGGCCCGCCCGCCGGCTCACCGGGGCCCGGCTGATCCACCTGGTGGCCGGCACCCGCCGGCCGCGCCCGGCTCCGGCCGCCCCCGAGACGACGGCGACCGGCCCCGGTGCTCCCGGTGGGAGCACCGAACCTCACCACCACCACATTCCGGTCGCACCATCGTAGAAAAGGGGGATCGCCGTGAACGATCTCTTCACCTGGGCCGCCCTGGGCAGCATCGCCGGCGCGAGCGCCGCCACCCTGCTGGCCACCAACGTCATCGGCGGCCTGATCGGCCCCAGCGGGGACAAGCTCCGCAAGTGGATCGCCATCGCCATCGCGCTGCTGCTGTCCTACGTGACCGCGGCGTTCGCCGACGAGGCCGGCGGCGAGAAGTGGGTCATCGCGTTCTTCAACGCGCTGGTGATCTTCTCCGCCGCGCTCGGCATCAACCAGTTCCCGCCCGGTAACCGGCAGGCGACGCCGACCCAGGTCGCGAGCGGTCGCGAGCCCCGATTCGTCCGCTCCTGGGTCTGAGAGGTGACGTCATGGTCTTCGGAATCATCAGCGCGGCGGTCCAGGTCGGTCTCGGCGCCCTCTTCGGTTTCCTCGCCGGTGGCCCGATCGGGTTGCTGATCGGCGCCGTCGTGGGCCTGCTGGTCGGCGCGGTCTTCGGCTGGGCGGTGGCCTCCGCCGGGGTGTACGCGCCGGACGCGCGCGGCATCTTCCTCTTCGTCGTCGACCACACCTGGAGCCTGCTCAACACGGTCGTCGGTGCCATCTACCTGGCCGTGCACCTGATCTTCGGGCACTCGCTGGACCGGCCCACCTCGCAGGGCAGCGGGCGGGTCTGCGTGGTGGAGGGGGTCTCGCCCCGCTACGCCACCACCATCGGCACCGTCTGCGCCGGCGCCAGCTCGGGCATCCAACGGCACGAGGACGTGCACATCTTCCAGGGCCGCCTGCTCGGGCCGCTCTACATCCCCCTCGTCCTGGCGAACTACGTGCTGTTCACCATCGCCCCGGTGTGGCTGCTCTACCACGACCACACCAACGCCCCGATCAACCGGTTCACCCGGTACTTCGAGATCGGCGTCTACCCGCACGTGTGGAACGAGGCCATCGCGTACCGGATCCAGGGGACGCCGCCGCGATGACCACAGATGGGCGCGGCCCGATCGAGACGGCCACCGCCGAGTTGGCCTCCTGGCTGACCAGCGCGGTGGGGGAACCCGTCCCGGTCGGTCCGCCCCGTACCGACGGCGACGCCGCCGGGCTCACCCTCTGGCCGCTGGAGTTACGCCCGGCCCGGCAGACCCGCTCCAGCGGCGCGGTCCGCGAACCGTACCGGTTCACGGTCCGCTATCTGCTCTGCGTCACCGGTCCGGCCGGGTTGCCCCGGCTGGACCGGGTGCTCACCGCCGCGACCACCGACGGCAGTTACAGCGTCGTCCTGGAGGCCGGCGACCCGCCACTCTGGACCGCGTTCGGTGCGGCGCCGCGCCCGGCGCTGCTGATCGACGTACCCGCGCAGGTGGACCACCCGACCCCGGCCGCGCCGCCGGTCCTGCAACCGTTGCGCCTGCGGCAACTCGGGGTGCGGGCCCTCGCCGGCCGGGTGGTCGGTCCCGAGGACCAACCGCTCGCCGCGATGCGGGTCGAGCTACCCGGCACCGGGTCCGCCACCCGCACCGACCCCGACGGCCGGTTCCTGATCGTCGGCGTCCCGCACGATCCCGAACACCCGAGCCCGGTCCGGCTCCGGCTGACCGGTCGCGGGCTCGTCCTCACCGCCGACGTCGACCCCACCGAACCCGATCTCGTCATCGTCTGCGCGCCACCGACCCACTGACGCCCACCCGCACAGGAGGACCGATGCCCAGCTACTTCTCCCCCGGCATCTATGTCGAGGAGGTCCCCAGCGGCGCCCGACCGATCGGCCCGGCGAGCACCAGCATCGCCGCGTTCGTCGGCGTCGCCCCGGACCGCTCCGCCCACCTGGGCAAGGCGGTGCCGGTCAACAACTGGACGGAGTTCCTGCGGCTCTTCGCCGGCGGCGAGCGGGTGGAGAGCACTCCGCTGGCCCGGGCGGTCTTCGGCTTCCTGGACAACGGGGGCGCCCGCTGCTGGGTGGTCAACGTCGGCGAGGGCGGCGCGATCACCGGCACCGGGCAGCGCCGCGGTGGCCTGCAACTGCTGGAGGCCGTCGACGAGATCTCCATCATCGCCGCGCCCGGCTTCCACGACCCGGTGTCGCACGAGGCGCTGCTCAGCATGGCCGAGCGCACCCGCACCATGGTCGCGATCTGCGACCCGGCACCGGACATCGACGACATCTCCGCGTTGACCCGGGTCGCCACGCCGTCCTCCGGCAAACCCCCCAAGCCCGACGGGGGTACGGGCGGCGGCTCGGGCGGTCCCGGCGGCGGCTCGGCCCAGCCGGGCGGCTCCGGCGGGCACGAGGGGGCGGCCTACCGGCCACGACAGTCCGAGTTCGGGGCCTTCTACTACCCGTGGCTGCGGGTGCGTGACCCGATCAGCGGCGAGTTGGAACTCACCCCGCCCAGCGGGCACCTGGCCGGCATCTGGGCCCGCACCGACGCCCTGCGCGGCGTGCACAAGGCACCGGCCAACGAACCCGTACGCGGCGCCGTCGACCTGGGCTACCTGGTCACCCGACCGGAACACGACGTGCTCAACCCCAAGGGCGTCAACGTGATCCGCTACTTCGCCGGGGAGGGCATCCGCGTCTGGGGCGCCCGTACGCTCGCCGCCGAGGCCAGCGAGTGGCGCTACCTCAACGTGCGGCGGCTCAGCATCGCCATCGAGCAGGCCATCGCCAACGGCACCCGGTGGATGGTGTTCGAGCCCAACGACTTCACCCTCTGGCGCTCGATCCGACGCGACATCGGGGCGTTCCTCACCCGGGTGTGGCGCGACGGCGCGCTGCTGGGGCGCAGCCCCGAGGAGGCGTTCTTCGTCAAGTGCGACGAGGAGACCAACCCGCCGGACGTCCGCGACGCCGGCATGGTGATCGCCCACATCGGCATCGCCGTCGTCAAGCCCGCCGAATTCGTGGTGTTCAAGCTGAGCCAGTGGGCCGGCGGCACCGAGACCGAGACGATCGGAGGCTGACATGCCCACCACCGCCACCCCGCAGCCCGGCGCACCGGTCGACCCGTACCGGGCGTACAACTTCCGGTTACTCATCAACGGCGTCACCAACGGCCACTTCACCGAGATGACCGGGTTGGAGGTGAACATCCCCGGGCAGCCGTACCGGGAGCACGGCCTGGGCCGGATGCGGATGGTGCCCGGCCAGGCCGAGTACGAACCGGTGACGTTGCACTTCGGCCTCACCGCCTCCCGCGAGCTGTGGGACTGGGTGAACGCCACCGCGCAGGGCACCCTCAACCGCCGCAACGTCTCCGTGGTGCTGCTCGACTCGGTCGGCACCGCGGAGGTGCTGCGCTGGAACCTGATCGACGCCTGGCCGACCAAGTGGCGTGGCGCGCACCTCAACACGCTCAGCCACGAGATCGCCATCGCCTCGTTGACCCTGCGCTACGAGGGCCTGGAGCTGGAGACCGGCGGTGCCACCGCGCCCGCACCCGCGTAGCTGGCTGGCCGGCCGGCTGCGCTCGGCCGCCGGCGCGGTCCAGCGCCTCGCCGGACGGGTCGAGCCCGTCGGGCAACCCCGTCAGCAGCCGCCGTCGGACCCGCCACGCCGCTTCGGTGAGCCCCCGCGACACTGGCTGGACCTCGTGGCCACGCACGCCCCCGGCCTGCTGCGCGACCTGGACCTCGACCCGCCCGCTGCGGATCCGGCGCGGGGGCGCGATGACGGGTTCGGCCTCGGCGATCGGATCGATCGGGGAGGACCGGACCGGTGGACCGCGGTGACCCGACCAGTTCGGCCCGTCGAGCAGAGCGCCGGGCGTGCTGCCGACTCGGTGGGTCGTCGTGGCCCCGGCACGGTGGGTCGTGCCGCCGGCACGGTGGGGCGTGGGCCCGACGCGGTGGGGCGTGCCCCCGGCACGGTGAGTCGTGGCCCCGGCACGGGTGGTGGGCTCGGCCGCGCACCCAGCGAGCGCGGCCCCGACCTGGCGGCGCACTCCGACGGGCGTGGCCGCCCGGCGTCCGCTACGCCCGGCGTGGGTGACGACGGCATGGTGGGCGCGGCGTACGGCGTCGACGGGCCGGACGTGGTGAGCGAGGGCGCAAGGCCGGACGGGTTGCCCTCGATGGGCGGAACCGGGAGGTCGGCGCACGCTTCGAGCGCAGCCGACCGGTCCGGCAGCCCAGGGATCGGCGGTGCCAGCCCACGGGGCAGCGGCGACGCCTCCGACGTCGCGAGAACCGCCACGGCGCCCCTCGCATCGGTTGCGGACCGACGTCCGCAGGGCCGACTGTTGGACGGTTGGTGGTCACGGGCGCCATTCCGACGGGTCGCGGCGACGGGCCCAGCGATCGATGATCCCACCGCCGCCCCGAGAGCGCTGCCCCGTGGGCTGGCACCGCCGATCCCTGGGCTGCCGGACCGGTCGGCTGCGCTCGAAGCGTGCGCCGACCTCCCGGTTCCGCCCATCGA
>NZ_JBDPLX010000028.1:0-89432 GCF_039871815.1 Micromonospora sp. B9E7 | reverse complement strand
GGGGTGGGTGGGGGTTAGGTGTTTTGGGGGGCGACCGACGTCCAGGGGAGGGTCACCTCACCCTGACGCCAGCGGCCGGGGCCGTTCAGGATCGGCCAGCCGATCTCGCGGAGGCGGCCCACCGCCCTCGACCAGCGTTGGCGGGGGCCGAAGGTGGCGTACGGGGCGGCAGCCTGCCAGGCGTCGTCCAGAGCGCGGATCAGGTCGTGCACCGGCTCACCGGGCACGTTGCGGTGGATCAGCGCCTTCGGTAGCCGCTCGGCCAGCTCCGACGGGCTGCCCAGCGTGGTGAGCTTCGCGGCGAGGGTCAGCGTCCGAGGGCCGTCGGCGTCGATCAGCAGCCAGCTGGCGAGGCGGCCCAGCTCGTCGCAGGTGCCCTCCACGAGTACGCCGCCCGGGGCGAGCGCACCGGTCATCGTCCGCCAGGCGTGCGGTACCTCGCTCTCGTCGTACTGTCGCAGCACGTTGAACGCGCGGATCAGCACCGGCCGGAGCCCGGCCAGCTCGAACCCACCCCGGGCGAACGTCAGGCCGGGTGGGTCGGCGGCCGGGGCCGCCGCGGCCACCCGGGCCGGATCGATCTCCAACCCGACCAGCCGTACGTCCGGACGAACCCCCGCCGCCAGCCGAGCGCGCAGTTCCACAGCGGTCACCGGCGTGGCGCCGTAGCCCAGGTCGACCACCAGGGGATCGGCCGCCGCCGACAGCCGGTCGGCGCAGGTGGCGACGATCCAGTTGTCCACCCGACGGAGCCGGTTCGGGTTGGTCGTGCCCCGGGTGACCACACCGAGCGGCCGACGCCGTGCCGCACCGCTCATCCCAGCCTCACTACCGCTTCACTGGCCGCTCTTGTTCGCGACTGCGGGGCTCGCAAACCCGGCTCACTCCTCGCCCTTCACTGGCCCACCCGGTGGACCTTGTGCTGGGCGGCCTGCGCCCGCGGCCGGACCACCAGCCGGTCGACGTTCACGTGCTCCGGGCGGGTGGCGCACCAGGCGATGCAGTCGGCGACGTCCTCGGCGACCAGCGGCCCCGGCACCCCGGCGTAGACGGCGGCCGCCCGCTCCGCGTCGCCCTCGAAGCGGACCAACCCGAACTCGTCGGTCTTCACCATGCCCGGGTCGATCTCGATCACCCGCAGCGGCCGGCCGCACAACTCCAGGCGGAGCGTGCCGGCGATGGCGGTCTGCGCGTGCTTCGCCGCCGTGTAGCCACCCCCGCCCTCGTAGACGGTCAGGCCGGCGGTGGAGGAGACCACCACGATGGTGCCCGAACCGGACGCCTCAAGTGCGGGCAGCAGGGCCTGGGTGACCCGCAGTGTGCCGAGCACGTTCACGTCGTACATCCACTGCCAGTCGGCGACCGAGCCGGACTCCACCGGGTCCAGTCCGCGCGCTCCGCCAGCGTTGTTGACCAGCAGGGTGACCGGCCCCGGTGCCTGGGCGGCGGCCTCGGCCAACGCGGCCACCGATTCGTCCGACGTGATGTCGCAGGTCACGGCGGTGGCCTGCCCGCCGGCGGCGGTGATCTCGGCGACCAGGTCGGCGAGCCGATCGGCTCGGCGGGCGGCGGCGAGCACGTGGAAGCCCTCGGCGGCGAGCCGGCGGGCGGTGGCCGCGCCGATTCCGCTGGACGCTCCGGTGACGATGGCGACAGAGGTCATCTCGGCATTGTCCCCCCGACCGTACGACCCACCCCGACCGGGCGCGGTGGAGCCATCGGCCGCGTCCGGTGATGAGGTCCGTCACGCGCGGCGGCCGCGCTGGGGAATTTCCGAAGCCCGATGGGGAAGATGACATCCGGCGTACAGGTTGACCGAGAAGCGCCGGTCGTGCGAGACGGCATCAACCGTGAAGAAGGAGCGGATGTGGCGGAAATGCACACCGGTGTCGGGCGTCAACGAGGTGCCCGACCGTGGCCCCGGCCTCGCCGCATCGCCACCCTCTCGGTGCACACCTCCCCCCTGCACCAGCCCGGCACGGGCGACGCCGGTGGAATGAACGTCTACATCCTCGAAGTCGCCCGGCGACTCGCCGAGGCCAACGTCGAGGTGGAGATCTTCACCCGGGCCACCTCCGGCGACCTTCCCCCGGTGGTCGAGATGGCGCCCGGCGTGCAGGTCCGGCACATCACGTCCGGTCCCCTGGAGGGCCTCACCAAGGAAGAGCTACCCGGGCAGCTCTGCGCCTTCACCGCCGGGGTGCTGCGCGCCGAGGCGTCGCGCCCGCCCGGGCACTACGACCTGATCCACTCGCACTACTGGCTGTCCGGGCAGGTCGGCTGGCTGGCCAAGGAGCGGTGGGGCGTGCCGCTGGTGCACACCGCGCACACCCTCGCGAAGGTCAAGAACGCGCAGCTCGCGGCCGGTGACCGGCCGGAGCCGAAGGCCCGCGTCATCGGCGAGGAGCAGGTCGTCGCCGAGGCGGACCGGTTGGTCGCCAACACCCGGGTCGAGGCCAGCGAC
Source organism: Micromonospora sp. B9E7 (assembly GCF_039871815.1). Classification (NCBI taxonomy): domain Bacteria; kingdom Bacillati; phylum Actinomycetota; class Actinomycetes; order Micromonosporales; family Micromonosporaceae; genus Micromonospora; species Micromonospora sp. B9E7. The sequence goes on along the minus strand of NZ_JBDPLX010000028.1, from coordinate 86,968 downwards.
CTCCTCGCCCGGTACGACGCCGACCCGACGCGGGTGTCCGTCGTGCAACCGGGAGTCGACCTGGACCGGTTCCGGCCTGCGCCGGGCGACCGTTCCGCGGCTGCCCGCGAGGCTCGCCGCCGGCTGGGGCTGCCGGCCGACGGGTACGTGGTCGCCTTCGTCGGTCGGATCCAGCCGCTCAAAGCCCCCGACGTGTTGATCCGCGCGGTTGCCGCCCTGCGGGAGCGCGACCCGGCACTTGCCGACCAGGTGACCGTGGTGATCTGCGGCGGACCCAGCGGAAGTGGGCTGGACCGGCCGACAGCGCTGATCGAGCTGGCCGCCACGCTCGGGGTCGCCGACGGGGTGCGGTTCCTGCCACCGCTCACCGGGGACGACCTGCCGGCGCTGTACCGGGCAGCCGACCTGGTCGCGGTGCCGTCGCACAACGAATCGTTCGGGCTGGTCGCCCTGGAGGCACAGGCCTGCGGTACGCCGGTGCTGGCCGCCGCCGTCGGAGGACTGGTCACCGCCGTGCGGGATCAGGTCAGCGGCGTACTGATCGACGGCCACGACCCGGTCGACTGGGCCCGTTCGCTGGGCCACCTGCTGCCGGACCGGGCACGCCGGGCAACGCTGGCCCACGGCGCCGAGCAGCACGCCCGGCACTTCTCGTGGGACCGCACGGTCGCCGGTTTGCTCGGTGTGTACGGCGAGGCGATCGCCGCGCACCGCGCCCGGCTCGCGGCTGACCTGGCGTGTGATCCCGCGCTCTCCTGCTCCTGGTGACGTCGGGCGCCGGTCGCCAAGCGGTGTGCCGGCCAGGTCGGTCGTAGAGTGGGTCCGGTGAGCCCGAAGAGCGATCTTGCAACCCTGATCGAGTCGGTCTGCGCCGAGCGGGACCTGGCCTGGGAGTCGACCGGCCCCGACTCGTACGCGGTGACCCTGCCGGGCACCCACAAGCTCAAGACGGTCTGCAACCTGATCGTCGGCGAGCACGCGCTGCGGATCGAGGCGTTCGTGATGCGCCAGCCCGACGAGCGGCGCGAGGAGCTGTGGGCCTGGCTGTTGCAGCGCAACGCGCGGATGTACGGCGTCTCCTTCTCCACCGACGCCGTCGGCGACGTCTACCTGACCGGTCGGGTCAACCCGACCGGCGTGGACGCCGACGAGTTGGACCGGCTGCTCGGGTCGGTGCTCACGTACGCCGACGAGTCGTTCGACACGATGCTGGAGATCGGCTTCGGCAGCTCGATCCGGCGGGAGTACGAGTGGCGGGTCAAGCGCGGCGAGTCGACCGCCAACCTGGCCGCGTTCACCCACCTCTTCGAGCCCTCCGGCTCCGGCCCGAGCCCGGCCTGACCGCGGCGCCTCCGCGCCCTCCGCCTCCGCGCCCTCCGCCTCCGCGCCCTCCGCCTCCGCGCCCTCCGCCTCCGCGCCCTCCGCCTCCGCGCCCTCCGCCTCCGCGCCCTCCGCCTCCGCGCCCTCCGCCTCCGCGCCCCGGCGCGCCCCTCCGTCCATGATCACGCTCGAACCAGGAAGTAGTGGCCTCGCGGACGCGCCGATGCCACTCGATCCTGGTTGCAGCACGATCATGGCGAGCCGGCGGAGGTTCGGAGTGCTCCTGACGGGTATGCCGCACCGCGCGGTGCGGCAAGGGACCCCCGCGCGCCGAGGACGGAGTGTCGAGGAGCGGAGCATCCCATGGCTCAGCGGAACAGCTCAGGTCGCGGCGGGACTGCGACCAGGACCAAACGACAGGCTGGCAACCAGACGCCGGGTACCCCGGGAGTCTCCGAGTCGGAGATTTCCCGGATGCGGGTGGACGACATCCGCGGGCAACTACGCAAACGCGGGGTCTCCGGGATCTCCGCGCTGCGCAAGCCCGAGTTGGTGAAACAGTTGATCCGCTCGCTGCGTTCCGGTGCCTCTGGTGCGGCCCGGCGCAGCACTGGACCGGCTGGTCGGGCCACCGGCACCAGGGCGTCGGCCGGTCGGGCCGCCGCGACGAAGAAGTCGGCGACGAGGGCGGCACCGAGTCGCGCGAAGGCGGCACCGGCGAACAAGAGTGCTCCCGCGAAGCGGGCCGCCGCCAAGAAGACGACCGCCGCGAAGAAGACGACCGCCGCGAAGAAGACGACCGCCGCGAAGAAGACGACCGCCGCGAAGAAGGCGACCGCCGCGAAGAGGGCGACATCCGTGCGGGCGTCGACGGCGGGGGCGCGCAGGACAGCTCCCGCGAAGAAGGCGACAGCGGCGACCAGACCGACGGCCGCCCGCAAGACGGCGCCGGCGAGCAAGTCGACAGCCGCCCGCAAGACGACGGCGGCGAGCAAGTCGACAGCCGCGCGTAAGACGGCGACGGCCCGTACGACGTCCGCGCGGAAGGCGGCGTCCGCGCGGAAGGTGGCGGCCAAGAAGGCGCCGGCCAAGAAGGCGCCGGCCAGGAAGGCGGCGGCGCGGCCGGCGGCGAAGCGTGCGGCACCCGCCACGTCGCGGTCAGCGGCGGCCGGAGGGATCAGGACCGGAAGGGGGACCGGGCGATCGGTCCGTAGTTCGCAGGTGATCTCGTCGCCGATGGATCGGCCGGAGCGGCCCGGGCGGAGCCTGATCACCGCGAATCACGAGGTGATCCAGCGGTGGGCCCGGGACCGGGGTGCCAAACCGGCGACCATCGCCGGCACCGAGCGGGATGGTCGGGCGGGTGTGTTGACCTTCAACATCCCCGGTTACCGGGAAAGCAGCCGAATCCGTGAGATCACCTGGGATGAGTGGTTCCACACCTTCGACCTGCGTCGGCTGAACCTGATTTATCAGGAACAGTTGCGAGACGGTCGGCAGAGCAACTTCTTCCGGACCGAGTCACCCGATCGGGAAGACGGTTGAGGTGTTTGCGGGAATGGCTGACGGGTACGCCGCTGTTGCCAATGACCGACGCCCGAGCAGCGGATACTCGTCAGTTGTGACCGGCGAGACAGCCGTTCTGGGTTGAATCCAGAATCCGGGCGAACTAGCTTTATTGCGCCGCGTCACGCTTGGAAACGTTCGGGGGAGCGGCGGATCGATCAGATCCGTGCACCAGGCGAGACGCGAGGGGACGGGTGGATTAGCCGTTGGGGGACGGTGACCACCTGTTTGGACCGGCGGCGTGAGCGGGCGATGCTTACGGGGGTGAGTGTTGCCCGCCGCCGCCGGCCCCACCGGCGGGCGCCCACCACAACCTTTGGGTAGTGGTGGGCGCTTTGCGTTTGACCGGCAATTACGACGCCGACACCCGGTCTGCGGGTGTCGGCGGTTCCCCGGCCTTCTGGAGTGCGGTGACGTGCCGTTCCCGGGGCGGTCCGGCCAGCAGGTGCCCGAGCGCGGCCAGCAGACCCAACCCGCCCACGATCAGCCAGTGTTGGTCGCCGAGGTGTTGGAGGCTCACCCCGCCGAGCGTGGGGGCGACGAATGCGGCCGCCGGGAACGTCAGGTAGAAGACCGACTGGTAGCGCGCTCGCAGTTGCGGCGGTGCCAGGTCGGCGTTGATCTGCGCGTTGGGCGGGGCGGCGATCATCGAGCCGACCGTCCAGACCACTGCGGCGCCAAGGTAGACGGCCAGTTCGTCGGCGACGGCGAGCACTCCGAAGCCGAGCGCGAGCAGTGCGGTGGAGGCGGCCAGCACGACGTCCTTGCGGTGTCGGTCGATCAGCCGGGGTACGAACAGTTGCCCGATCACGATCAGCGCGCCGCCGAGCGCCACCACCAGCCCGTACGCCGATGGGCCCAGGCCGTCCGCGCGCATGGCCAGCGGCATGATCGTCGAGGTCTGCATGGTCAGCACGGCCAGCACGAAGGTGAGCCCGACGAAGACCAGGAAGGTGCGGTCGGTGAGGGCGGTGTGCAGTCCTGGCCGGCGGGGCCGGACGGACCCCGGTGTCGGACGGGTGGCCGGCGGCTGGTCGGCCGTCGACGTGGCCGGCCGCAGGGTCTCCGGCACCTTCCAGCCGATCACGGCGGCGGCGGTGAGCGTGGCGGCGGCGTCGACCAGGAACAGCGCGGTGAAGCTCGCCTCGGCCAGCACCCCGGCGAGCAACGAGGCGACCGCCATGCCCAGGTTGAACGCCCAGAACTGAAGGTTGAACGCGCGCGAGCGGCGCTCGGCGGGCACCACGTCGACGATCGCCGCGACGAAAGCCGGGCTGGGCATCGAGTGGACCACGCCGACCAGCGCGGCGAGCGCCGCGATGAGGAGGAGGGACTGGCTGAAGGCGAGCGCCACCATCAGAGCGGCCGTCGCCAGGTGTGCGGCGAGCAGGGTCGCCCGTCGGCCCCACCGGTCGGCCAGCACACCGCCGAGCAGCACACCCGCCGCGCCGCCGGCTCCGTACAGGCCGACGACGGTGCCGGCGAGCCCGACGCTCGCTCCGCGTACGTCGGTGAGGTAGAGCGAGAGGAACAGCATGGCGAAGGCGCCGGCCCGGTTGATCAGTAGGCCGATCCAGAGGTACCAGAAGGTGGCGGGGAGCCCGCCCGCGGTGTCGTGCCACCAGCGCCGCACGGCGTGCAAGCGTCCTCCCGACAGTTCAGTTTCTTAACCGTTTCCTGTGCACGGTAGAAAACCCGAGCCGCGTCGCGCCAGTCCAGGTCTGATCTTCGGGCGTGTCGTCAGGCGACGGCCTCGGCGGGCCGGGTTCCCCGCTCGGCGGTGACCGGCGCCAGCGCTTCGCCGGAACGGCGCAGCTCGGCGGCGCGCCGCTCCCGGGCCGGCCCGGACACCAGGTGGGCCACGGCGGTCAGGGCGCCGAGCGCGGCGCAGCCGTACCAGAGCGTGTCGTTGCCGGCGTGCTCGCGAATCAGGCCACCGAGGATCGGCGCGCTGGCCCCGGCGATCTGCCAGGAGAGGGAGAAGACGCCCTGGTAGCGACCGCGCAGTTCGGCCGGGGACAGCTCCGCGATCAGCGTGGAGTTGGACGGTGAGTTCAGCATCTCGCCGACCGTCCAGATCAGCACGGTCAGCCCGTAGAACCAGGCGGTGCCGGCGAACGCGGTCAGCCCGAACCCGACGCCCATCACCACGGACGCCAGTGCCAGCACATGTGAGCGGCTTCGACCCCGGATCAGTCGGGGCACGAAGAGTTGGCCGACCACGATGAGGATGCCGTTGAGCGCGATGACCGAGCCGTAGGTGGCCGGGCTCAGACCGTCGTCGCCCATCGCGATCGGCAGCATCGAGATGTGCTGGAGGAAGACCAGCGCGGCGAACAGGTTGAGTGCCACGAAGCCGAGGTAGACGCGGTCGGTGAGGATCGTGCGCAGGGCGCCGCGCGAAACCGTCGCCGCGGTGGCGGTGGACGTGCTGGACTGCCGGGTCTCCGGCACCTTGCTGAAGATGATCAGCGCGGTGATCAGCATGGTGCCGGCGTCGACCACGAACAGCAGCAGGTAGTCCGCCTGCGCGGCGAGACCGGCGAGGACGGCGGCGCAGGCGAAGCCCAGGTTGATGGCCCAGTAGTTGAGCGAGAACGCGCGCAGTCGGTCCTTCGCCGGCACCACGTCGATCATCATCGCGCCGAACGCGGGCCGGGCCGCCTCGGCGAACATGCCGAGCAGCAGAGCACCCAGCGCCACTGCCCAGAGGTCCCGGGCCAGCCCGAGCGCGAGCATCATGGCGGCGGCGCCCACGTGTGCGGTGAGCAGTGTCGGCCGCCGGCCCCACCGGTCGGCGAGAGTGCCGCCCGCGGTGGTGCCGAACGCGCCGCCGACGCCCCACAGGCCGATCACCAGCCCGGCCTGGGAGGCGGAGAAGCCGCGTTCCTGGGTCAGGTAGATGGCGAGGAAGACGAGGACGAACGAGCCGAGTCGGTTGATCAGGGTCCCTGACCACAGGTACCAGAAGGTGGTCGGTAGGCCGCCGGTGGTGTCCCGGAACCAACTCCGCATCGTCCGCATATGGCGCCCCGCTTGCAAGTAATGACCGATGTGACTGGCGTGCCTTACAACCCTAGTGGCGGGCCGAGCCGCAGGTCACCCGGATTTTCACGTGGTGGTCGTCACGACGGGTGCCCGCGTGTCCACTCGGCGCTTGAGGCAGGATGATCCGCATGACTGCGAGCGAAGGGCCCACCGTCGGGACGCTGGTCCTGCTGCGACACGGTGAGAGCGACTGGAATGCCAAGAACCTCTTCACCGGCTGGGTGGACGTCGACCTGACCGAGAAGGGCGAGGGCGAGGCGAGGCGCGGCGGCGAGCTGATGCGCGAGCACAGCCTGCTGCCGGACGTCGTACACACCAGCGTGATGCGCCGCGCGATCCGCACCGCCGAGCTGGCGCTCAACGCCGCCGACCGGCACTGGATCGCGGTGCGCCGGTCGTGGCGGCTCAACGAGCGGCACTACGGCGCCCTGCAGGGCAAGAACAAGAAGCAGACCCTCGACGAGTACGGCGAGGAGCAGTTCATGCTCTGGCGCCGGTCGTACGACACGCCACCGCCGCCGATCGACGACAACGACGAGTGGTCGCAGGTGGGTGACCCCCGCTACGCGCTGCTGCCGACCGAGCTGATGCCGCGGACGGAGTGCCTCAAGGACGTCGTCGACCGGATGCTGCCCTACTGGTACGACTCGATCGTGCCGGACATCCTGGCCGGCCGGACGGTGCTGGTGGCCGCGCACGGCAACTCGCTGCGCGCTCTGGTCAAGCACCTCGACCAGATCTCCGACGAGGCGATCGCCAAGCTGAACATCCCGACGGGCATCCCGCTGCGCTACGACCTCGACCCGCAGCTGCGCCCGCTCACCCTGGGCGGCACCTACCTCGACCCGACGGCTGCGAAGGCAGCCGCCGCCGCGGTGGCCAACCAGGGTCGCTGAGACGTTAGGAAGGGCCCCTTGTTATGCGCACAGCGATAACAAGGGGCCCTTCCTTGCACGTCAGTTGGTGGTGGGGCTGCTCTCTCCGGTGATCAGGTAGACCACGTGCTCGCCGGCGTTGACTGCGTGGTCGGCGAAGCGCTCGTAGAAACGGCCCAGCAGGGTGGCGTCGATCGCGGTCTCCACCCCGTACGGCCAGTCGTCGCCGAGCAGCACCGCGAACAGGTTCTTGTGCAGCTCGTCCATGGCGTCGTCGTCGCGGTCCAGCTCGCTGGCGAGGTCGGCGTCGGGCTTCGCCAGCACCGATCCGATCTTCACGGCCATCCGGTCGGCGATCTCGGACATCTCGGTGAAGACCGCCCGCAGTTCGGCCGGGACGGCGGGGGAGGGGTGCCGGCGCAGGGCGGTCTTCGCCACGTGCTCGGCCAGGTCGCCCATCCGCTCCAGATCAGCGGCCACGTGCAGCGCGGTGATCATTGCCCGGAGGTCGGAGGCGACCGGCGCCTGTCGGGCGAGCAGGTCACAGACCCGCTCCTCGACGTGCCGGTAGAGGTCGTCGATCTCGGCGTCCCGCTCGATGACCGTCTCGGCGGACTGCCGATCGGCGGTGAGCAGGGCCCGGGTGGCCTGGCGCATGGCGGCGCGGACGCCCTCCGCCATGTCCACCAGCAGTTGGCTGACGATCTGGAGGTCGGCCCGGAACTCGTCGCGCATCATCACGTCCTGTGGTCGGTCGCCGCCGACGGGTGCCGGCGCAGGGGGTTGAGCAGGTGCGACGCCAACGGTAGGGCGCGCGGACGGACCCCGGATGAACCACGGTGAACGACGTCAGACGCAGGGGTGAACAATTTCGGAAGTGAGGGTGGTTCGTCCCGATCTGTGTGGTAGCCAGGTTAACAATGCCCCTACGATCGCCGGGTGGAGTGGGCGGTGGCGGTCGTGGTGGCCGTGGCGTTGGTGGCCGGGATGGCCGCCGCTTTCCTGCTGCCCCGGTTCCTGCCCGCGCGGGACGGCCGCTCCACGTCGACGGGCAGCGCGAGCTCCCGCTGGAGCAGGGGGAGGCCCGCGATAGCCGACGAGCAGCAGACCGGGCTCGGCCGCCGGACGATCGACTCGCTCCGGGCCGGTGTCGTGGTACTCGACAACGACGACGAGCCCGTGCTGATCAACCCGGCCGCCCGCGCGATGGGGCTCCTGCGTACCGGCAGCACCCCCGGCTCGATCGCCGCGCACCCACTGATCCGTACCCTTGCCGGCCAGGTGAGACGCACCGGGGTGCGGCGCGAGATCGAGCTGGACCTGCCCCGAGGTCGCGACGGCGCGGGGGAGAACCCGCTCGGCGTGCACCTGCGGGCGATGGGCATCGGCAACGGCTTCATCGCCGTCGAGGCGGTCGACGTGACCGAGTCGCACCGGCTGACCCGCGTACGCCGCGACTTCGTGGCCAACGTGAGCCACGAGCTCAAGACCCCGATCGGGGCGCTCCAACTACTCGCCGAGGCGTTGCTGGACGCGACCGAGCCAGCCGACGCCGCAGCGCCCGACCTCTCCGAGGACCTGGTCGCCGCTCGCCGGTTCGCCGAACGGATCCAGCACGAGTCGACCCGGCTGGGTCGGCTGGTGCAGGAGTTGCTGGAGCTGACCCGGTTGCAGGGCGCCGAACCCCAGCCGCCACCGGAGCCGGTCGCACTGGACTGGGTGGTCGCCGAGGTGGTCGACCGGACCCGCACCACGGCCTCCGCCCGGGGGGTGGAGGTGACCGTGGACGGTGAGCGTGGCCTCACCGCGTACGGCAGCGACTCCCAACTCGCCACGGCGGTGGCGAACCTGGTGGAGAACGCCATCAACTACTCGGGCGAGGACACCACGGTCCGGGTCACCCTCCGCGGCGACGACGAGCATGTCGAGGTCGCCGTCACCGACCAGGGCATCGGTATCGCCCCGACGGACGTGGACCGGATCTTCGAACGGTTCTACCGGGCCGATCAGGCCCGCTCCCGTGCCACCGGCGGCACCGGGCTCGGGCTGGCGATCGTGAAACACATCGCGAGCAACCATGGCGGACGGGTCGAGGTGTCGAGCACTCTTGGTGGTGGGTCGACGTTCACCCTCCGGCTGCCCGCCAGTCCACCGGACGACCTCCTGGCGACACTGCCGCCGGTTGGGATCGACTCCGGTCCGGCTGGGCTACGGCAGGTCTGACAGCAATGAAAGGAAAACCCCGTTGAGCCGCGTTCTCGTGGTCGAGGACGAGGAGTCGTTCTCCGACGCCTTGTCGTACATGCTCCGTAAGGAGGGTTTCGAGGTTTCGGTCGCCGCGACCGGAACCGACGCCCTCACCGAGTTCGACCGGACCGGCGCCGACATCGTGCTGCTCGACCTGATGTTGCCCGAGATGTCGGGCACCGAGGTCTGCCGGCAACTGCGGCAGCGGTCAGCCGTGCCGATCATCATGGTCACCGCCCGGGACAGCGAGATCGACAAGGTGGTCGGGCTGGAGATCGGTGCCGACGACTACGTCACCAAGCCGTACTCGCCGCGCGAGCTGGTCGCCCGGATCCGGGCGGTGCTTCGCCGGCAGAGCCCGGAGGTGGCCGAGACGGGTGCTCCCACCCTGGCCGCCGGGCCGGTGCGGATGGACATCGAGCGGCACGTGGTGACCGTCGACGGTGGGGCCGTGCAGCTCCCGCTGAAGGAATTCGAGTTGCTGGAGCTGCTGTTGCGCAACGCGGGCCGGGTGCTCACCCGGGGCCAGCTCATCGACCGGGTCTGGGGGGCCGACTACGTCGGCGACACCAAGACGTTGGACGTGCACGTCAAGCGGCTGCGCTCCAAGATCGAGCCGGAGCCGTCCGCGCCCCGCTTCATCGTCACCGTCCGGGGTCTGGGCTACAAGTTCGAGCCGTGATCGGCGTACCTGAAGGGGGTCTGCGGTGGACGCAGGCCCCCTTCAGGCTGTCCGGACGGTGGCTGGGGTGGTATCCCTCTCCGCCTGTAGAGCTGCCCCAGTTATGGGGCGGCGCAAGCGCGTGGCGCCCGTAAGGGCTGGAGACACACGTCGCCCTGGCCCCGACGGGTGTACCCGCGCCACCCTGCGCGGTCTGCCCCGTTTACGGGGCAGCTCTACAGGGAGACGGGCCGGCAGTGGACGGACCGATGCCTGGTGGGACACCACGCGAGCGCGTTCGGGTGGGCTAGATCTCGTCGGCGGGGTGGGGGGCGATCATGCCCTGCTTCGTTCTGGTCGCGCACAGTTCGGCCAGCCGCTCGTAGGCGGCAGCGCCGATCAGCGCGGTCAGCTCCGGGCCGTACGACAGGTACATCGGCTCGGCGCCGACGTGCGCGTCCGTCGAGGAGGTGCACCACCAGTCCAGGTCGTGGCCGCCTGCTCCCCAGCCCCGCCGGTCGAACTCGGACAGGGTGGAGACCAGGACCTTGGAGTTGTCCGGCCGCTTGACCCAGTCCTGGTCCCGGCGGATGGGCAGTTGCCAGCAGACGTCCGGCTTGTATTCCAGCGGGTGCACCCCGTCGCGCAACGCCTGGGCGTGCAGCGCGCATCCACCGCCGCCGGCGAAGTCGGCGTCGTTGAGGAACACGCACGGGCCCTCGGTGCCCTGGGTGGCGGTGCGGCGGGCCGAGTTCTTGCCGTCGATGGTGTCCTCGTCGGTCCAGTTCTTGAACCCGCGCTGGAAGTGCTGCCAGGTCGACGGGGTGAGCCGCTTGACGGCGCTCCGGACGCGCTTCTCGTCGTCCGAGTCGGTGAAGAACGCCCCGTGCGAGCAGCAACCGTCGGCTGCCCGGCCGGCGATGATGCCGTGGCAGCCCTTGCCGAAGATGCAGGTCCAGCGGGAGAGCAGCCAGGTCAGGTCGGCCCGGATCAGGTGCGTCTCGTCAGCCGGGTCGGCGAACTCGATCCACTCCCGGGGGAAGTCCAGCGGGACCTCGCGGCTACGCGGGTCGCCCGGGTCGTCCACCAGCACACGGAGCTCCATCGTCACCCGGCCCAGCGTACGCGTGGTGACGTCGGCAGGCCGGCGAGCCGCGCAAACGTGTTGCGCCTAGGGTCTTCACCATGCGACTGGGTGTCCTCGACGTCGGATCCAACACGGTGCACCTCCTCGTGGTGGACGCGCACCACGGCGCGCACCCGTGGCCGGCGCACTCGGAGAAGGTGGTGCTCCGGCTGGCCGAGCAGATCGGCCCCGACGGCGCGCTCACCGAGGCGGGCGCGGACGGCCTGGTCAAGGCCGTCGGGATGGCCAAGGCGGCGTCCGCCGGTTTGGAGGCCGACGACCTGATCGCGTTCGCCACGTCCGCGGTGCGCGACGCCACCAACGCGGCCGACGTGCTGGCCCGGGTCCGTGACGAGACCGGCGTACGACTGGCGGTGCTCTCCGGGGCGGACGAGGCGCGGATGACATTCCTGGCCGTCAGGCGTTGGTTCGGCTGGTCGGCGGGGCGGCTGTTGGTGCTGGACATCGGTGGCGGCTCCCTGGAGATCGCCGCCGGGATCGACGAGGAGCCGGACGTCGCGATCTCGCTGCCGCTCGGCGCCGGCCGGCTGACCCGGGAGCGGCTGCGGGTAGACCCGGCCAGCGCGGCACCGCCGTCGGCGGAGGCCGTCGAGAAGCTCCGGGAGTACGTCGAGGGCCGGCTGGACAAGGTGGCCGACCAGGTCACCCAGGTCGGCTGGGACCGGACGGTGGCCACCTCGAAGACGTTCCGCACCCTGGCCCGACTGGCCGGGGCGGCGCCTTCCGGAGCCGGGTTGTGGGTGCGGCGCAGCCTGACCCGTGCCGGCTTGCGGCAGGTCATCGGGTTCATCCGGCACATCCCACCGGCTCAACTCATGGAGCTGGAGGGGGTCAGCACAGGCCGGGCCCACCAGTTGCTGGCTGGTGCGGTGGTCGCCGAGGCGGTGATGCGCCGGCTGGACATTGACGCGCTGGACATCTGTCCGTGGGCCCTGCGCGAGGGGGTCATCCTCCGCCGGCTCGATCAACTCGAACCGATCTGATCGGCCTTCCGGTTTCGGGTGCTTTGCCGGCGCTCGTCACGATGTCCTGAGCGTCGCCGGGCTACGCTGGCTGATGTGACTTCCCGCGTTCCCGTGCTCCTGTCCAGCTCGTCGGTCTTTCCCGAGCCGACCGCGGCGGCGTTCCAACTGGCTGCGGCACTCGGGTACGACGGCGTCGAGGTGATGGTCTGGACCGACGTGGTCAGCCAGGACGCGGGGGCACTGCGCGGCCTGTCGGAGCACTACGGTGTGCCGGTGCTCTCGGTGCACGCGCCCTGCCTGCTGGTCACCCAGCGGGTGTGGAGCCCGGACCCGTGGGAGCGGCTCCGCAAGGCCGCCGAGCTGGCCGAGACGCTAGGGGCGCCGACCGTCGTGGTGCACCCACCGTTCACCTGGCAGCGGGACTACGCCCGCAACTTCACCGAGGGGTTGGCCACCGTCGGGGACCGGTTCCCCGGCCTGCGCTTCGCTGTGGAGAACATGTACCCGGTGCGGATGGCAGGGCGGCAGTTCGTCCCCTACGTGCCGGGTTGGGATCCCACCGACACGGGTTACCCGTCGTACACCCTGGATCTTTCGCACTGCGCGGCCTCGCACAGCGACCCCCTGGAGATGGCCGACCGGATGGGCGCCGGGCTGGCGCACGTGCATCTCGGTGACGGCACCGGGGAGGGCCGCGACGAGCACCTGGTGCCCGGTCGCGGCACCCAGCCCTGCGGTGAGCTGCTCTCCTCGCTGGCCGGGCGTGGCTTCACCGGCGCGGTGGCGGTGGAGGTCGCGACCCGGGGCGCGAAGAGCCGCGCGGTGCGCGAGGCGGACCTGCGCGCCGCGCTGGAGTTCGCCCGCCAGCACCTGACCGCGCCGTCACCGGTCGACGCCTGACCTGTCCGCCCGAACGGGCGGCGGCGGTGTCAGCTGACCGGCGAGAGGGAATCGGCGGCGGAGGTCGGCTGCGCGGCGACCGTCACCTGCTCGCCGACCGCCGCCCGCTTACGGGCTCGGTGCGCGGCGACGTGCGAGCGGGTGGCGCAGCGCTCCGAGCAGAACCGCCGGCAGCAGTTGGACGACGTGTCCAGGTAGACGTTGCCGCACCGCTCGTCGGCGCAGACCCCGAACCGGGCGCTGCCGTACTCGCAGAGCCAGACCGACAGCCCCCAGACCGCGCCGGCCAGGTATTCGGCGCTGACCGACGCGCCCCGGCTGGTCACGTGCATGTGCCAGTCGCTGGAGTCGTGCCCGGAGATGCGCGGCTGCACCGGGAACGCCTCAAGCAGCGCGTTCAGCTCGGTGACCGCCTGGGCGTCCCGCCCCGAGGTGCCGTACTCGAAGACGTCCCGCAGTCGCTTCTGCGCCCGCCGGAAGATCGCCACGTCCCGGTCTGCGACCTCGTCGCGCATCCAGGCGTTCTCGTCGGGGAAGAGGGCACGCAGGTCGTCGAGGTCGTCCAGGCGGGCGTTGACCAGGTCAACACCGGTCCGCGCGTACGCGTCGAAGTTCACGCCCCCAACGGTAGACGACTCACGGGGTGCGTGGCGCGTCGATGTAGTGCGGCAGGAACCGCGCGTAGCCGTCGGTGATCAGGCTGGCGCTCTCCCGCACTCCCACCCCGGCCGACTCGCCGTCGACGATCCAGCTGCCCAGCACCACCCGGTTGCCGGCGAACTGCGGCAACGCCCGGAACTCCTGGTAGCACCAGCCCTCGTCGCCGTAGATCCCCGGGTTGGTGATCTCCTCATCGGCGGTGACGATGCGTACCGACCCGCCCTCCCGGCCGAGCAGCGGCTTGGCCACGTACTCCGGCATGCCGCGTGGCGAGTCGAGGTACGCCGGGAGCAGGTACTCGTGGCCGGGGTACAGCTCCCACAGAACCGCGAGCAACGCCTTGTTGGACAGCAGCAGCTTCCAGGCCGGCTCGATCCAGGTGGTCGGGGTGCCCGGAGCCAGCGCCGCCGGCCCGTACGGCTCGGCCAGCATCCACTCCCACGGGTAGAGCTTGAAGCAGGTGGTCACCGGTTGGTCGTCGGCGTCGACGAAGCGTCGGCCGTCCCAGCCGATCTCCTGGATCGGCTGCAACGTGACGCTCAGACCGGCCTGCCGGGCGGTCTCCGCGAGGTAACCGGCGGTCATGTGGTCCTCGCCGGACTCCTCCTCGTTCGACCAGAGCACGTGCACCCGGGGCTCGTGCAGCCCGGCCCCGATCTTGGCCCAGGCGCCGACCAGCCGCTCGTGCAGGCTGTTCCACTGGTCCAGCTCCGGCCGGCTCTGCTCCAGCCAGTACCACTGGATGATGCTCGCCTCGACCAGCGCGGTGGGGGTGTCCGCGTTGTACTCCAGCATCTTCGGGGGCCAGTTGCCGTCGTACGCGAGGTCGAAGCGCCCGTACAGGGTGGGTGGCGCCTCCCGCAGCGACCGGGCCACCGCGTCGACCGCCCACTCCGGGATGCCGAACTCGGCGTACCGGCGGTGGGCCACCACGTGCTCGGCGGCGGCCACGGACATCCGGTGCAGCTCCTCGGTGGCCTCCTCCAGTCGGAGCACCTCGTCCAGGTCGAACGCGTACGCGGCGGTCTCGTCCCAGTACGACATGATCCCGCCGTCGGGCAGCTCGGTGTCGACGTAGATCAACCCCTGCTCCCGGATGGTGGTGTCCCAGTCGGGGCGCGGGGTGACGGTCTCGCGGCGCATGTCAGCCGCCGCAGGCGGCGAGATGGGTGCCGAACCCGCCGCGATCGGGCAGGGCGGCCGTGGTCGGCTCCGGGGCGGCGCGACCGGTGGCCGGGTCGGGGACCCGCATCGCCAGCGCGACGGTGTCACCGCCGCCGACCGGCCCGAGGGCGCAGTCGTCGTCATCGTCGTCGTCCGAGGTCATGTTGCAGCCGGAGAGGGCGAGCGCGAGAGCGGTGAGCGCGCCGAGCTGCACGGAGGCCGACCGGAGCCGGCGGCGGGGGCGTTGGTCCACGGCATCGTTGTAGCCGATGCGCGCCAGCGCCGCAGCCCCGGCCGCCCCTCGGCGGCGGCCCTGGCAGGGGCGTTACGCTCGGCTCATGCTCCGTTCCGTCATCCTCGCCGCCTCCCGGTCATCCCAGGTCGAGCGGCTCGTCGCGACTGCCCCGTACACCCGGGACGTCGTTCGCCGGTTCGTCGCCGGCGCTGCCACTGACGACGCGTTGCGCGCGACCCGCGGGCTCGTCGACGACGGTCTCGCGGTCACTCTCGACCACCTCGGTGAGGACACCGTCACCCCCGAACAGGCCGTCGCCACCCGGGACGAATACCTGAAGTTGCTGAAGTTGCTCGCCGCCGCGGGGCTCACCCCGGCTGCCGAGGTCAGCGTGAAGCTGTCCGCGCTCGGCCAGATGTTCGACGAGCAGTTGGCGTACGACAACGCGCGGGCGATCTGCGCGGCGGCCGACGCGGCGGGCACCACGGTCACCCTGGACATGGAGGACCACACCACCACGGACTCGACGTTGGAGGTGCTGGGTCGGCTGCGCAAGGACTTCCCGTCGACGGGCGCGGTGCTCCAGGCGTACCTGCGCCGGACCGAGTCGGACTGCCGGGAGCTCTCCTCCGCCGGATCGCGGGTACGGCTGTGCAAGGGTGCCTACAAGGAGCCGGAGTCGGTGGCGTACCAGTCGGCCCGTGAGGTGGACAAGTCGTACGTCCGCTGCATGAACATCCTGATGTCCGGCGACGGCTACCCGATGCTGGCGACCCACGACCCCCGGATGATCGCCATCGGGGAGGACCGGGCCCGGTGGTTCGACCGGGGGCCGGAGCGCTTCGAGTTCCAGATGCTCTACGGCATCCGCCCGGAGGAGCAGGCGCGCCTGGCCGGTGAGGGTTACACCGTGCGCACCTACGTCCCGTACGGCGACGAGT
Source organism: Micromonospora sp. B9E7 (assembly GCF_039871815.1). NCBI lineage: Bacteria > Bacillati > Actinomycetota > Actinomycetes > Micromonosporales > Micromonosporaceae > Micromonospora > Micromonospora sp. B9E7. The sequence goes on along the minus strand of NZ_JBDPLX010000028.1, from coordinate 71,239 downwards.
GGTACGGCTACCTGATGCGCCGGCTCGCCGAGCGCCCGGCCAACCTGGTCTTCTTCGGCCGGGCTCTGATCTCCAAGAAGTAACCCGAATTCGGTCGACGGGCCGGCGGTGACCCCTGTGGTCCCGCCGGCCCGTTCGCGTATGCGACTTGACGATGCTGGCTAATCAGGTTAGCTTTGCGGCTATGCCAACTAGCCAGGTTCGCCGTGACGGCGGCCACATCGCGTACGAGGTGCACGGCGAGGGCCCTCTGGTCGTCCTCTCGCACGGGATGGGCGAGAACCGGTCGAGCTACCGGCACCTGGTGCCGCTGCTGGTCGCGGCCGGTCACAAGGTCGCCTCGGTCGACGTACGGGGGCACGGCGAGTCCAGCGTCGGCTGGCCCACGTACGCACCGGCGGAGGTCGGCGCGGATCTGCTGGCCGTGGTCCGCGACCTCGACGCCGGCCCGGCCGTGTTGGTGGGCAGCTCGTCCAGCGCGGCGGCGGTGGTCTTCGCCGCGACCGACGCGCCCGAGCTGGTCGCCGGCATCGTGCAGGTCGGCGCGTTCGTGGGCCAGCGCAAGCTCAACCCGTTGGTGCGGATGGCCATGTGGTCCGTGCTGCACAGCCCCAGACTGTTCGGGATGTTCCACAAGACGCTGTTCCCGGTGCACCGGCCCGCGGACGACGCCGCGTACCGCCGGTCCATGGTGGCCAACCTGCGCGAGCCCGGCCGGATGGCCGCGATGCGCGGGGTGATCGTGCCGGTCGAGCCGCACTGGACCGCACGCGCCCCGCAGGTGCGGCAGCCGGTGCTGGTGCTGATGGGTGCCAAGGACCCGGACTTCCCCGACCCGGGGGCCGAGGCACGAGCCGCGCGCCGGCTCTTCCGCACGGCCGAGGCCCGGATGATCGAGGAGTCCGGTCACTATCCGCACGCCGACCGGCCGCAGCGCACGGCCGAGGAACTGCTCGGCTTCCTGGCGGTGTGCACCGGTGCCTAGGGTCGGTCTCAACCAGCAGACCGTGGTGCGGGAGGCGGCGCGGCTGGCCGACGAGGTCGGCTACCAGCAGCTCACCCTCGCCGCGCTCGCCAGCCGGCTCGGGGTGGCGCTGCCCAGCCTCTACAAGCACGTGCGGGGTGCGGACGCGCTGGCCCAGAAGTTGTCCGCGCTGGCCACCGCCGAGTTGGCCACCGAGCTGACCACCGCCGCCGCCGGGCGGGCCGGTGGGGACGGGCTGCGGGCGATGGCCGACGCCTACCGCGACTACGCCCGCCGGCACCCCGGCCGCTATCCGGCGACCCAGCAGGTGCCGGACCCGAACGACCCGGAGCATGTCGAGGCGGGCGAGCGCGCGGTCGGCGCCATCTTCGCGGTGCTGCGCGGCTACGGGCTCACCGGTGACGATGCCGTGGACGCGACCCGTGCCCTGCGCAGCGCGCTGCACGGCTTCGTCGCCCTAGAGGCCGAGGGCGGCTTCGGCCTGCCCCGCGAACTCGACCGCTCGTACCACCAACTGGTCGCCAGCATGGACATCTCGTTCCGCTCCTGGCCGGCCTCCGCTGGGTGAGCGGGTCGGCCCGGGGCGGCCTCGCCCCGCCCAGGGAATGGTCGTACCCTTCGGCGGGTGACTGACGGGACTGACGGGGTGCAGCAACGGCCAGCACCACGGCGGCTCTGGCCGCTGTGGACGGTGTTCGTGGTGGTCGTCGTGCTACTGGGCTGCGGCCTGCCGGCGGTGCTCGTCGTCGGAGTGATCCGGGAGAACGGCGCCCGGTCCACGTTGAGCCGGGCCGGCGTCTCGACGGCCGACGACCCCGCCACCGCGGCGGCCAGAGCGCTTGCCGAGCGGATGGCCAGCCAACTCAACCGGCAGTCCACCGCGCTGCTCGGTGGCGACCGCGCCGGTTTCCTCGCCGTCGCCGACTCCGCCGCACACGGTGAGCTGCGCCGACGCTTCGCCGCACTCCGCGAGCTCAAGGTGACCGTCTGGCGGGCCGAACCGAGCGGTCTGCCCTCGCCGGTTGTCGGCAAGCCGGGGGAGTGGCGACTCCTGGTGCGATTCCAGTACTGCTTCGTCGCACCGAACTGCCGGCCCAGCCCGGTCCTGATCGGCACCCGTTGGCGGGAGAACGGCGACCAGCCCCGGCTGGTCGCCCTGGAGGAGTCCAAGTCGGTGGAGACCGGCACCCGACCGTGGGAGATCAGCGACCTGGCCGTGGCGGTCGGCGCGCGGACCATCGTCGCCACCACCCCCGCGTTGCGTGGCAAACTGCCCGGCCTGCTCGCGCAGGCCGAGGCGGCGGCCAAGGTCGCCGACGGGTACGCGCTGACCGACTCGCCGCCGGACCGCTACCGGATCTTCTACGCCGGCCGCACCGAGTGGCAGCGCTGGTACGGCGGCGACCGACCAGAGTGGACCGGCGGGTACGCGGTGACCGTCGGCGGCGGTCACCACGAGGTGGTGCTCAACGCCGAAGGGCTCTCCAGCAACGGCACCGACGACCTGCTCCGGCACGAGTTGACCCACGCGGCCTCGCTGCCCGAGCGCGGCTACCCGGGCAAGACGACCTGGTGGCTGGTGGAAGGGCTGGCCGAGTTGGCCGGTGCTGGCGGCCAGGCGGTCGACCGGTACGAGGGCATCGCCGAGGTGCGCAAACTGGTTCGGGGCGGTTGGGACGGCCAGTTGGCGGGCGTGAACCCCGCCGACGACGCCTCCGCCGAGCGGGTCGCCGGCAGCTACGGCGTCGGCTACCTCGCCGTCCGGCACCTCGTCGACCGGTACGGGCCGCAGCGTCTGCTCGCCTTCTTCAAGGCCGTGGTGCACGAGCGCGACACCCTCGACGTGGCAGCCGAGCAGGCGTTCGGTGAGAAGTGGTCGACGCTGCACGACGAGTGCGTCGCGTACATCCGCGCCGCCACCGCCTGACGGGCTCGTCGACCGGGTGACGGTCGGTCGTACCATCGATGGGTGCGCCGCCCCCAGTTGCCGCGGCCAGCCAGCACCACGCGGCCCCGCCTGCTCGTCGCCCTGACCGCCGTCGCCGTCCTCACCGCCACCACCGCCGCCTCGTGCGGCGGTGACGATCCGGACCTCGCGTTGGCGTCGGCGGCCCGCAACCCGGTCAGCGAGGTGATCGACGCTCCGGCGACGGTGACCGCTCGGGCCGCCGCGACCCTCACCGCTCCCGCCGACGGCACCCTGGCGAGTCTTCGCGTCCAGCCCGGACAGTCGGTGAAGCGGGGCCAGGTCCTCGCCGTGGTCGACTCGCCCTCCGCCCAGCAGCGGCTCCGGCAGGCGAAGGAGGCGTTGGACGCGGCGAAGCGCGCCGGACGGGGTGTCTCCACGGGTGACCTGACCGGCAGCCGGCGCGGCACGGACAAGGCCGCGAACGAGGCGTTCGACGCCGCCCGCGAGGCCGCCGAGAAGATCGCCGACCCGCAGTTGCGCGGCGCGCTGCTGACCCAGGTGACGTCCGCCCAGCGGCAGTACGCCGCCGCCGCGCGCAGCGCGGACCAGGCCGTGCGCGCCGTGCAGCGGGGGATCAACGGGTTGAGCTCCGCTGTCGGCGCGCTCTCCGCGGCGCAGCGGCTCCAGGCCCAGCAGGGGTACGACCTGGCGAAGGCGACAGTGGACGCGTTGACCCTGCGCGCTCCGATCGCCGGCGTGGTGCAGCCGGGCGGCACCCGGGCCGGCGGCAGCGCGAACGCCGGTCTGGCCGGGCTGTTGGAGCAGGCCGGTGGCACCGGTCTCGACCCCTCCGGGCTGGCCCCCGGCCAGGGCGGTCCGCCCGCCGGGGTGGACGACGCGGTCGCGGTCGGCGGCCGGGTCACCGCCGGCACACCGGTCCTGACCGTGGTCGACACCGGGCAGCTGGGGCTGCTCGCCGAGGTGGACGAGACCGACGTGTTGCTGGTCAAGGCCGGCGTGACCGCCACGGTCGAGTTGGACGCCGTCACCGGCGCCAGCTACGACGCCACCGTCCGTTCGGTCGACGTGCTGCCCACCAACTCCGCCCAGGGCGGGGTCACCTACCGGGTACGCCTCGCCCTGGGCGCCGGGAAGCTGGCCGAGGACGAGCCGGCTCCCACCCCCCGCCCCGGCATGAACGCGATCGTCCACCTGCGGGTACGCGAGGCCGCCGACGCGGTGACCGTCCCCGCCTCGGCGGTGTTCTCCGCCGACGGCCGGGACGCGGTGTGGGTGGTCCGGGACGGCAAGGCCGGCCGGGCGGCGGTGACCGTGGGTGTCCAGGGGTCGGATCTGGTGCAGATCCTCAACGGCGTCCAACCCGGTGACCGGATCGTGGTGCGCGGCACCGACCAGGTCCGCGACGGCCAGGAGGTGCGGTGACCGGCACCCCGCCGGCGATCGAGGCGGTGGACGTGTCCCGGACGTACCAACTCGACGGGGTGTCCGTCGAGGCGCTGCGCGGGGTGTCGCTGGTCGTGCAACCGGGGGACTACGTGGCTCTGGTCGGCCCGTCCGGCTCGGGCAAGTCCACGCTCATGCACCTCCTCGGCGGGTTGGACCGCCCGACCGGTGGCCGTCTGGTGATCGGTGGGCGGGACGTCAACGCCCTGACCCCGCCGGAGATGGCCACCCTGCGCAACGAGACGATCGGTTTCGTCTTCCAGGCGTTCCACCTGCTGCCGCGTACGTCGGCGGTGGACAACGTGGCACTGCCGCTGGTCTACCGGGGGGTGCCGGCCCGGCGGCGCCGGGAGCGGGCGGCGGCGGTGCTCGGCCGGGTCGGCCTCGGGCACCGGCTGGACCACCGGCCCAACCAGATGTCCGGCGGCGAGCAGCAACGGGTCGCCATCGCCCGTGCGCTGGTCACCGAGCCGACGGTGCTGCTGGCCGACGAACCCACCGGCAACCTGGACAGCGTCACCGGCGCGGCCGTGCTGGAGCTGTTGGAGCGGTTGAACGCGGAGTCCGGGGTGGCACTGGTGATGGTCACCCACGACCAGGAGGTGGCGGCGCGTGCGCGCCGCCGGATCACCATGCGCGACGGGGTGGTGGTGGCGGACAGCGGCGACCCGCGATCCGCCCATGATCGACCGCCGTCCGTCGATCACGGTCGACCTGAGACACTGGTCCCCGCTCCCAGCGCGGAGCCCCGGTCCGCGTCCGGAAGCGGCCCGGGGCACCCGCCCGGTGGCTCCGGTGGCGCCGCCGGAGCCACCGGGTGCCTTCCGCACGAGGTCGAGCGGCCCGGAGGCGTGGCGTGAGGGTCGCCGAGGCGTGGCGGGTCGCGCTGGACGCCCTACGGGCCAACCGGTTGCGCAGCGCGCTGACCATGCTCGGGGTGATCATCGGGGTGGCCTCGGTGGTCCTGCTGGTGGCCATCGGCACCGGCACGAAACAGAAGGTCGAGCAACAGGTCGAGGGCCTCGGCTCCAACCTGCTGCTGGTCGTCCCCGGCCGGATCGAGGTGGGCAACGCGCCGGTGGTGTCGCCGCTGACCCTCAAGGACGTCGACGCCGTCAGCCGGGTGGTCGGCGACCCGGACCGGGTGGCGGTCACCGTCGCCTCCGGGGCGACCGCCCGAGCCGGCAACCGCTCCGACTTCACCACCGTGCAGGGGGTGCTGGAGACCACCCCGGCGGTGTTCACCCGCTCGCTGGCCCGTGGTCGCTATCTCACCGGCACCGACGTGGACACCAGTCGACGGGTGGCGGTGCTCGGCGACTCGGTGGCCCGGGCGCTCTTCCCCGACCGGGATCCGCTCGGCCAGCAGGTGGCGTTGGCCGGGGTGCGGTTCCGGGTGATCGGCGTCTTCGCGCCGCTGGGGCAGAGCCTCGGCGTCGACCGGGACGACGAGGTGCACGTGCCGGTGACCGCCGCGCAGCGGCTCTGGGGCACCCAGCGGGTGGACGGCATCGCGGTGAAGGCACCCGACCGGGAGCGGATCGACGAGCTGGGCGAGCGGATCGTCGCCGAGCTGAACCGCCGTCACCCCGACACCGAGTTCAGCGCGGTCACCCAGCAGCAGATCCTCGGTGTGCTCGGCGACATCCTCGGCGTCCTCACCGGCGTACTGGCCGCCATCGCCGGCATCTCGTTGCTCGTCGGCGGCGTCGGTGTCTCCAACATCATGCTGGTGAGCGTCCGGGAACGGACCCGGGAGATCGGTCTGCGCAAGGCGGTCGGCGCGCGACCCCGCGACATCGGGGTGCAGTTCCTGCTGGAAGCGGTGCTGCTGACGACGATCGGCGGGTTGACCGGGATGGCGTTGGGTGTGGGGACCGCGCTGCTGGTCGATGCCCTGTCACCGATCCCGGCCGCGATCACCTGGTGGTCGTTGGCGCTCGCCTTCGGTGTGTCGGCGGTGGTGGGCATCGTCTTCGGGGTCGTACCCGCGCAACGCGCCGGTCGGCTCGACCCGGTGGTGGCGCTGCGCGCCGAGTGAGCAGCGTCGGGCCAACCCCGACGGCGGCCGAGCACCGTCGGAACACCTGGGACGCGGACCCCAGGCGGGCATGAAACGGGAGCACGGATCGGGTGAACGGCGAGGAGAAACATGATCAGTTGTACGAAGGGATCGCGCCGGTCACAACCGCCCCGCTACCGTACTGGTAACACGCGCGTCGCCGGCCCGGCCCGGAGCATCCGTCGGGTTGGCACGCGCCGGGCATGGGATGGGTCGGTGAGCCATGGCCGGGTCGCAGTCCGACGGACGGCTGTCGGAGGTCAAGTTCCTGACCGTCGCTGAGGTGGCGACGGTCATGCGGGTGTCGAAGATGACGGTCTATCGCCTGGTGCACAGCGGTGAGCTCACCGCGGTCCGGGTCGGCCGCTCATTCCGGGTGCCCGAGCATGCGGTGCACGAATATCTGAGGGGTGCTTTTCAGGAGACCGCCTGAGCCAGAGCCCCGCCCTCCGAGTGCCACCTGAGCGGCATCGACGGGGGCGCGTTGGTCCGGCTTACGCTCTCCGGCTACCCTGGAGCCCGACCGAGACCCCACAGGTGCGCCCCGCCGCCCAGACTGGTCCGGTCCGTTGTCCGCAAGCGGTCGCCGTCGCCACCTGGGTGGTGTCATCCGGTCCGCCCCGCACGTTGTATCGAAAGGCTGTCGTATGGGCTCGGTGGTCAAGAAGCGCCGTAAGCGCATGGCTAAGAAGAAGCACCGCAAGCTGCTGCGCAAGACCCGCGTCCAGCGTCGCCGTCTCGGCAAGTGATCGCCGCCGGGCTCAGCGCCCGGCGTCCGGCGTCACTTGCCTTACTGTCGATCCCCGGAGGCTCAGGTGACCAGGCCGTGGTCGTCCCGGCTCGGTCCTTCCTGCCGGGGTAGGTGCGTCAGATGACCCCCGGTGGCACCCCAGGTGCTCCGGGGGTCGTCGTCGTCACCGGGGTGGGGCGCTACCTGGGTGCCCACGTGGCTGCCCGACTGGCCGCCGACCCTCGGATCGAACGGGTCATCGGCGTGGACGCACCGGACTCGGGCACCGAGTTCACCGACCTGCTGGACCGGGTCGAACGGATCCGCCTCGACAGCGACTCGCTCGGTGGCCTCCTCGCCGACCTGGACGTCGACGCGGTGGTGCACCTCGCGCTGGTCAGTGCCCCGGACCAGCAGCACGGTGGCCGGTCGGCCATGAAGGACCAGAACGTCATCGGCACCATGCACCTGCTGGCCGCCTGCCAACGGGCACCCCGACTGCGCAAGCTCGTGGTCCGGTCGTCGACCGCCGCGTACGGGGTCTCGTTCCGGGACCCGGCGGTCTTCACCGAGGAGACCGAACCGCGCGAGGTGCCGCGCGGCGGGTTCGGCCGCGACATCCTCGACCTTGAGGGGTACGTACGCGGCTTCCGACGCCGCCGGCCCGACGTCACCGCGACGGTGCTGCGCTTCGCGCCGTTCATCGGCTCGACCGCCGACACCACGTTGACCCGGTACTTCGCGCAGCCGTTCGTGCCCACCGTCTTCGGCCGGGACCCCCGCCTGCAGTTCCTGCACTTCGACGACGCGTTGGAGGTGCTGCACCGGTCGATCGTCGAGGACCATCCGGGCACCTACAACGTCGCCGGCCCGGGGGTGCTGTCGCTGTCGCAGGCGATCCGGCGGGCCGGCCGGGTGGCCGTGCCGGTGCTGGAACCGGGCCTCTCCGGTGCCGCCGCACTGGCCCGCACCATGGGCTTCGGCCGTTACGGCCTGGACCAGGTCGACCTCTTCGTGCACGGCCGGGTGGTCGACACCAGCCGGCTGGAGCAGGAGTACGGCTTCACGCCCCGCTCCACCGCCGAGGCGTTCGAGGACTTCATCCGCGCACACCACGGCGGGGTGGTGGTCACCCGGGACCAGTTGGCCGTGGCCGAGCAGCTCGTTCGGGACGGTATCCGGCAGGTCCGGTCGGCAGTACGGGAGCGGACGCCGTGAGCGGGCCCGGGGAGGGGCGTGACCCGCAGGGGGTCGGGCGGTTCGACGTACCGCAGCAGTCGTCCGCGCCGGACGCGGAGCCGGCGCGGAGTAACGGACACCGGCCGGTCGCGCGGATCGCGCCGACCCCGAACCCGGCCGACGAGGTCGCCGCCGCGGCCACCGACGAGCCCGTCGCGGCCGGCGCGGAGCCGGGCGACCCGGCGGAGGCCGGGTCGTCGGGTGGCACCGAGCCGGCCGTGGTGGACCGGCCGGGGGACCACTGGGACCGCAAGGTCGCGAACGGTCTGGCCTTCCTGCGCCGACGGCTCTCCGGTGACTACGAGGTGGACGAGTTCGGCTTCGACTCGGAGTTGACCGACGCCGTCTTCCACCCGCTGCTGCGGCTGCTCTACCGGGACTGGTTCCGCACCGAGGTCAGTGGGGTGGAGCATGTGCCGATCGACGGGCCCGCCCTGGTGGTCGGCAACCACTCGGGGACGGTGGCGCTGGACGCGTTGATCCTCTCGGCGGCGCTGCACGACAAGCACCCCGCGCACCGCTACCTACGGCTGCTCGGCGCTGACCTGGTCTTCCGAATGCCAGTGGTCTCCGAGATCGCCCGCAAGACCGGCGGCACGGTGGCCTGCAACCCGGACGCGGAGCGGTTGCTCGGCGGGGGTGACCTGGTCGGCGTGTTCCCCGAGGGCTTCAAGGGGATCGGCAAGCTCTACGCCGACCGGTACAAGCTGCAACGGTTCGGGCGGGGTGGTTTCGTCTCGGCGGCGCTGCGCACCGGGACGCCGATCGTGCCGGTCGCCATCGTCGGCGGCGAGGAGATCTACCCGATGCTCGCCGACATCAAGCCCTTGGCGCGGCTGCTCAAGCTGCCCTACTTTCCGGTCACGCCTACGTTCCCGTGGCTCGGGCCGTTGGGCATGGTGCCGCTGCCCAGCAAGTGGCTGATCGAGTTCTGCCCACCGATCCCCACCGCCCACCTGACCGACTCGGCGGACGACCCGCTGGTGGTGTTCAACCTCGCCGACCAGGTGCGGGAGACCATCCAGCAGACCGTGCACACACTGCTGGAGCGACGGCCCGACCCGTTCGGCCCCTGAGCCAGCCGGCGCGGCGGCGAGGCATCCGTCAGCCGGCGCGGCGGCGGGCGTCTCAGCCGGCGCGGCGGCGTCGCTGCAGGGCCAGGCCGGCGGTGACCGCACCGGCGACCAGCCCGGCTGCCGCGGTCGACGGCACGGCGATCTTCACCGCTCGACGGCCGGTGCGGAAGTCCCGCACCTCCCAGCCGTGCCGGCGGGCCTGCCGCAGCAGACTGCCGTCCGGGTTGACGGCCACCGCCCTGCCCACCGCGGAGAGCATCGGCAGGTCGTTGGCGGAGTCGCTGTAGGCGGCACAGCGGGTGAGGTCGAGCCCTTCCACCGTGGCGAGCTGGGTGACCGCCTCGGCCTTCGCCGGCCCGTGCATCAGGTCACCCACCAACCGCCCGGTGTACGCCCCGTCCACCACCTGAGCCACGGTGCCGATCGCGCCGGTGAGCCCGAGCCGGGCGGCGATCACCCGGCCGATCTCCACCGGGGCGGCGCTGACCAGCCACACCCGCTGGCCGGCGTCCAGGTGACATTGTGCGAGCTGGTGGGTGCCGGCCCAGATCCGCGGAGCCATCATCTCGTCGAAGATCTCTTCCGCGAGGCGCTCCACCTCGTCCACCCGCCAGCCCTGGACGAAGGCCAGCGCGGCCTCCTTGGCCAGGGACATGTCACCGGCGTGCTCCCGGGCCAGCAGTCGGAACCGGAGCTGCTGCCAGGCGAATCGGGCCAGGTCGCCGGTGGTGAGGTAGTTGCGGGAGGCGAGCCCACGGGCGAACCAGTAGATCGACGCGCCCTGCATCATGGTGTTGTCCACGTCGAAGAACGCCGCAGCCGTGGAATCCGGTGCGGTGGCCGGGGCCAGGTCGGTCTCCGCCCAACCCGCAGTGTGCCCCTCGGCGTCGGTGCTGACCGTCACCTTACGGCTGCGCGCCACGCGACTCCCTTCCTCACCGGTACGACTGATGCTCCCCAGCGAGGGTATCCGCCGCGAACGGTCGACCGGCCGAGCACACAACGAACTGTGGCGCGGCCGGTCGGACGTGCGGTATAGGGGTCAGCGGGACCCGGGGCAGGCCTTCGGGTCGGGCCCGAGGGTGTCGCTGGCTGTCGGGGCCGGAAGGCGGCAGGCGATTGCCGCGCGTAGTGCGTCCGAACGTTCCCGGATGCTGTCCAGGAGGAGCAGCGACCGATGGGTGCGTTCCCGGTCGGCCCGGGTGCTTCCGTCGAGCAGACCGCTCACCGCGCGACGTTGGCTTGAGACGAAGGCGTTGAGGGTGTCCAGGCTGCCCGGCTCGGCCCGCTGCACCGCAGCGGAGGTGAGCAGGCGGACGCCCTGCCGGGTGTCGGCGTCCATGTCGTCGAGGATCGCGCTGTAGCCGACCCGGTCACCGCGCAGTTTGGCGGCTTCGCCGAGTCTGGTCCGGGCGAAGTCCAGGAAGAGTTGGCCGCGGCTGATGTCCGAGCTGGCCAGGGCGAGCTGGGCGCGTTCGGTCGAGCGCTTCATGCCGTAGAGCGCGTCGCCGGGCACCGCGTTCTCACTGGCGGCGGAGATGCCGGAGACGGCTATGGCGCCGGCGGCGATGCCGACCAGGATCGCGCCCCGGGCTCGGGCTCGCCGCGCGGTGACCGCCGGCAGGAGCCGTCCGCGGGTCGTCGTGGCGGCCGGTTCGCTGGCTGCCGGTGCGGCGCCCAGCCCTTCCCGTTCGGCCGTCGCGAGCAGCATCGCCCGCAGGCCGGTCCGGAATTCCGGGTCGACCTCGACAGCCGGGGGATCGACGCTGAGCCGCTGGCCCACCGCGACGAGTGGCGCGAGTTGGCCGTCCACGCGGGATCGCACGTGGTGTCGCCGAGCGCCGTTGGCCTCGTCGAGAAGCTGCGCGAAGCGCTCGGCGCGCCGGCGGGAGAAGAGGATGTCGTCCACCGCAGGCACCTCCTCTCGCTGGTCACGGCCGGTCGGCCGCCGTCGTTGCCAGCGACCGGGCGGCAGTGTGACACCACGGAGGTGAGGTGCCGCCGGCATGCCGGTGGGACCTCGGTGCCCGGGCCTGCCCGGGACATCCACCGGTCGCACCCGGAGAAACGCGGCGGACCGGGCACGGGTTACGGGCCAGGCGGGGCGGAAATTACACAAAGTGATGGTTGTCACCGCACTGCATCGGTTCTGACCTGCGCAGACGTTGATCGACATCCATCGGTTTCTCGAAACAATCTACGGTTGGAAGCCGTCCGGGAGGAGTCGGGCCAGGGCGCGAACCGCCCGATACTGCAGCGCCTTGATGGCACCCTCGTTCTTGCCCATGGCGCGGGCCGTCTCGGCGACCGAGAAACCCTGGAGGAAGCGGAGCACGATGCACTCCTGCTGCTCCGGGTTGAGCTGCTTCACTGCGGTGAGCAGCGCGACGTTGGTGATGTGCTCCACCACCGCGGCCTCCGGGCTGCCCTCCGGGCCCCGGTCCTCCCGGTCGGCGTCGAGCACGTCGCCGGTGGTGACCTCCAGGCGGTACCGGCCCGACTTGAAGTGGTCCGCGACCAGGTTGCGGGCGATCGTCACCAGCCAGGCGCCGAGGTCGCGACCCTGCCAGGTGAAGCTGCCGATCCGCTTGAGGGCGCGCAGGAAGGTGTCCGAGGTGAGGTCCTCGGCGAGTTGGCGGTTGCCGACCCGGAAGTAGACGAACCGGAAGACGGTGTCCACGTACCGGTCGTAGATCAGGCCGAACGCCGCGGAATCGCCGGACTGGGCCCGCTCGATCAGCGTCCAGACCTCGGTGGCCGGGTCGGACGGGTCCGGGCGGCTCGGGAAGCCGGTCGGGGTGGTGACGGTGGCCGGCACCGCCGGAATCACCGCTGTCTCACCCGCTGCGGGGTCGGTGGTCACCGCGGGTGTGTCGCTTCCCCGTCGACCCTGCGCGGGCAACGGCCGGGCAGGTGCGCCGACCCGCCCGCCGGGCGGCTTGGCGTTTCCGCCGGGCACCGCCGGCCGCGGTGTGGGTTCGTTGTGGTGTGGCCGGCTGCGGATCCGGTGTGCCGCGCCGTCGCCCCGCACGGCGGTGCTGTGTGGATCGTCCAGCGGGGAACGGGCCGTGGGCCGCTCGTTGACGTGGGAGCGAGCCGGCTGGCCGGTCAGACCGAGCGGGCGTTCCGCGTAACCGAAGGTGGTCACCGTGCCGCCCCCGCCCCGTCGGTCGCCAGGCGGGTCGATCTAGGTCTCGTCGGGGTGGACCGACCGGATGGCCGGTCGGGCAGGACGGTCATGGGAGTTGCCGACGGGCGGCAATTCCCCTGGAGGTGCTGGTCCAATGCGCTCACAGGCACGGGGGCCTCCTCGGGCTGAGGGGTGTCGACTCACGGCAAATGGGGTGACCCGACCCGAGTGATGATAGGGCCAACGTCACCCGCGCGTGGCAAGTCCGTTACACAAGGCGGAAGTATTTCCCGCTCCGTCGCACCGATGCCGGACCGGTTGTCCGTCGTGTGCGTTTGACTTTCCGTTCGCGCGCTGTTCCACGATGGAATGCCTGCTCGATGGCTTGCTGGACGTTCGGGCGACCCGCCGCGCCGGGTGGTCGTACGGGTGCGACCGAAGCGTGTGTGGACGGCGCCGTCCGTCCCATCGGCAGGACCTGATCGGATCGTCGGTGGAACACCGCGCAGTCCCGTCCATGGGACTCTCGCACCCCCGCCGCCCGCGTGCGGGCCCATCCGTCGGGCGTGGCCTGTCGTCGCCCGCTGTGCCAGACTCGATCACCGTGCAGGACCTCTCGGTAAACCCCGCGCCGAACCTCGCCGACCGGGTCCGCCGGGCGGCTCACGACCGCGATGACCGGGCCGCGCTGCACTGGCGCGACCAGACGCTCAGCTGGTCCGACCTGGACGCCGCGGTGGACGCCGCCGCGCGTGGTCTGTCGGCCGCCGCGCCACCCACCGACCCCGGCGGTACGCCGCCACGCGTCGCGATCGCGCTGCCGAACACCATCGACTTCGTGGTCACCTGGCTCGGCGCCCTGCGCGCGGGGCTGGTCGCCGTGCCGGTCAACCCCGGCTTCACCGCACCGGAGCTGCGGCACGTGCTGTCCGACTCCGGTGCGTCGGTCCTGGTCGGCACCGACCGGGTCCGGGGCCTGGTCGCCGACCTGACCGACGAGCTGCCCGCGCTCGTCGCCGTAGACGGCCGGCCGCCGACCGCCGACTCGCCAGACCCGGTCCGCCCGCGCCGAGGTGGCACCGACCTGGCTGTACTCCTCTACACCTCCGGCACCGAGGGGCGACCCAAGGGGGCGATGCTCTCGCACCAGGCGTTGCTCGCCAACCACGAGCAGGTCGACGTGATCGAACCGCCGGTGGTCGGGCCGACGGACACTGTGCTGCTCGCGTTGCCGCTGTTCCACGCGTACGGGCTCAACGCGGGGCTCGGCGCGGTCATCCACCACGGCGCGACCGGAGTGCTGCTCGACGAGCTGGGCCCGACCGCAGGGCTGGACGAGATCGCCCGGCACCGGGTCACCGTGCTGGTCGGCGTACCGTCGATGTTCCTGACCTGGGCCGATGCCGCCACAGCCCGCGCGGCGACCGCGTCGGTGCGGGTGGCGGTCTGCGGCGCGGCGCCGCTGGAACCCCCGGTCGCGGCGCGCTTCACCGAGGCCACCGGCCATCAGGCGCACGTCGGGTACGGCCTCACCGAGACCGCCCCGGTGCTCACCTCCACCCTGGTGGGTGGTGTGGCCAAGGCCGGCTCGATCGGTCGGCCACTGCCCGGGGTGCGGTTGCGCCTGGTCGGTGCCGACGGGGTGGACCTGTGGCGCGACGGGCTGGCCGTCCCTGACGACGACCCGGACGAGCTGGACATCTCCGATATGACGCCGGGCACGGACCCGGGGCAGATCGTCGTGTGCGGCCCCAACCTCTTCGACGGCTACTGGCCCGACGGTCGGGGTGGGCCGGACGCCGACGGCTGGTGGGGCACCGGGGACATCGCCTACGCCGACGAGGACGGGGACCTCTTCCTGGTCGACCGGCTCGGCGAGCTGATCCTGGTCAACGGGTTCAACGTCTATCCGCACGAGGTCGAACTGGTGCTCACCGGGCACCCCGGGGTGGCCGAGTCGGCGGTACTGGGTGTGCCACACCCGCGGACCGGAGAGACTGTGCGGGCGTACGTGGTGCCGGCACCGGGGCGACCGGTGACCAGCGAGGAGCTGCTCGCCCACTGCGCACGGAACCTGGCCCGGTTCAAGTGCCCGACCGCCGTCGAGATCGTCGACGCCCTGCCCCACTCGGCGATCGGCAAGGTACGCAAGACCCAGCTCCGGTCGGTGTCCCCGGCCGGCCCGTCCGCACCCGCCGACACCCGCACGGAGGTACCCGATGGCCACTGACGCCCGGCTCGCCCTGATCACCCGACCCGGCTGCCACCTGTGCGACGACGCCAAGGCGGCGCTCGACCGGGTGGTGGCGGTCACCGGCGACAAGTGGGTCGAGTGGGACGTCACCGGTGACGAGGGCCTGGAACGGGAGTACGGCGACCGGCTGCCGGTGGTGATGCTCGACGGCAAGGAGCACGGCTACTGGCGGGTCGAGGAGGACCGACTGCTGCGGGACCTGACCACGCCGCAGCTCTGAGGAGTGCCTATGGTGCTGTGATGACCTCTGCACCCCCGCACCTCGTCTGGGACTGGAACGGCACCCTGCTCAACGACCTCAGCCTGGTGGTGTCCGCCACCAATGTCGTGTTCACGAGCCTGGGCGGGCCGACCGTCACCCTCGACGAGCACCGGGTGCGGTTCCGCCGCCCGATCGCCGAGTACTACGCCGAGGTGCTCGGGCAGGCCGTGGACGACGACGAGTTCGGCCGACTGGACCGGATCTTCCACGACGCGTACCGCACCGGTTTGACCACCTGCGAGCTGGCCGCCGACGCGCGTACCGCGATGGCCGCCTGGCCGGGCAGCCAGAGCCTGCTCTCCATGTGGTTCCACGAGGAGCTGGTGCCGACCGTGCACACGTACGGGCTGACCGGCCACTTCACCCGGGTCGACGGGCTGCGGGCCACGGTCGGCGGCGACCGTAAGGCCGAGTCGCTCGAACGGCACCTGGCCGAGCTGGGCGTGGACGGCGCCTCGGTGGTGCTGATCGGTGACTCCATCGACGACGCGGACGCGGCGACCGCGGTGGGCGGCCGGGCGGTGCTCTACACCGGCGGGTTCACCGACCCGGCCCGGCTGCGCGCCTCCGGTCACCCGGTGGCCGACACCCTCACCGACGCGGTGACCCTGGCCCGGCAGGTCAGTTCCGCAGATAGGTGAGGACCGCCAGCACCCGACGGTGCTGCTCGGTGTCCGGCGGCAGGGTGAGCTTGGTGAAGATGTTGCGCACGTGCTTCTCCACCGCCCCGTCGCTGACCACGAGAGCGCGGGCGATGGCGGTGTTCGAACGCCCCTCCGCCATCAGCGAGAGCACCTCACGCTCGCGTGGGGTCAGTTCGCTCAGCGGGTCGTCGCGGCGGCGTCGGGCGAAGAGTTGACCCACCACCTCCGGATCCAGCACCGTGCCGCCGGCCGCCACCCTGCGCAACGCGTCCAGGAACTCGTCGATCGCGGCCACCCGGTCCTTGAGCAGGTAACCGATCCCGCCGCCGGAGCCGCCGGTGGTGGCGAGCAGATCATCGGCGTACGAGACCTCGACGTACTGGGAGAGCACCAGGATCGGCGTACGCGGCACCAGCCGGCGGGCCTCCACCGCCGCCCGCAGCCCCTCGTCGGTGTGCGACGGCGGCATCCGGACGTCGACGATCGACACGTCCGGACGGTGTTCCACCACCGCCTCGACCAGGGCGTCACCGTCCCCGACGGCGGCCACCACCTGGTGTCCGCTCTCGGTCAGCAGCCGGACCAGCCCCTCCCGGAGCAGGACGGCGTCGTCGGCGATCACGATGCGCATGGCTGTGTTGTCTACCACGTCGAACCCGGTCGCGCCGGTCGCCAACGGTTCACAGGGGGAGCTCGGCGCGGATCTCGGTGGGTCCGCCGGCCGGGCTGACCACCCCGAGTTCACCGCCGGCGGCCCGTACCCGGTCGGCGATCCCGGCCAGACCGTGCCCCTTGGCGAGGTGTGCGCCGCCCTGCCCGTCGTCGCCCACCCGCACCTGGAGGTGGGCGCCGTGCCGGGCGACGGCCACCGTGGCCTCGGTGGCCCGGGCGTGCTTGGCGACGTTGGTCAGTGCCTCGGCCACCACGAAGTACGCGGTGTTCTCCACCGCCGGGTCGAGCCGCCCGGCCGGGGTTCCGAGCTGCGGATCGACCTGGAGCTCGATCGGGATCAGCCCCCGGGCGGCGATGGCGGCCAGGGCGCTGGGCAGGCCCCGGTCGACCAGGATCGGTGGGGCGATGCCCCGGGACAGCGCCCGCAACTCGGCCAGCGTCTCCCGGGTCTGGGTGACCGCCTCGTCGATGGTCCGGCCGGCCGCCTCCGGATCGGAGGCGAGCTGAATCCGGGCCCGGCTGAGGTCCATCGCCAGACGGACCAGTCGTTGCTGAGGGCCGTCGTGGATGTCGCGTTCCAGCCGGCGCAGCGCGGACGCCTCGGCGGACACGGCGGCCCGCTTCTGCTCCTCCAGCACGGTGATCCGGTCCCGCATCTCGGCCACCCCGGTCAGCATGGCCTTGGCGAAGCTGGCCTGGAGCAGCGCGCAGCCCCGGACCACGATCGGCAGGGTGATCAGGAAGAACACGCCGAGCGCGGTGTTCAGGCCGATCCGGGCGGTGGTCGAGTCCCCCAGGCCGAGCAGTTGGGCCAGATCCTGGTCGCCTTCCCCGGAGGGGTGGGGCAGGGCCCAGTCGTAGGCCCAGTAGAGGGAGCCGGCGATCGCGGCGGCCCACCAGGCGACCGTCACCACGAAGGTGCCCACCGCCGCGATCAGCCGCAGGATGCCGTGTGCCAGGTCGAGCCAGGACTGGGCGTCCCGCATCGGCACGAAGATCCGCCGCCAGGCGTTCGCTCCCGTCTCCGGGAGCCGGTAGTGCGGCCGGATCCGCGGCTGGCGGAGCACCGCGGGCAGCCGCAGCCGCTCGACGTCGGCCAGCGCGCGGGCCGCGTACAGGGTGCCGCTGAGGATCGGCAGGCCGATCACCGTGACCACCAGGCCGATGCCGACCGAGAGGCCGACGACGAGGACGATGAAGCTGGCCAGTGCCAGGGGAAAGCCGAGCAGCACGTACCCGGAGTCGACGAAGAGTTGGCGGGGGATGCTCGGTGCCAGCGTCGGTGGCTCGCTGGTGGCGGCAACGGCGGTCATGCCAAAAGGCTAGGCAACCGGGCCTCCCGTCCCCATCCCGAAGCCCCGCCTCTCCTCCGTAGTGCTGCCCCTACCACCTGCGGGACGGCCCTCGGAAGGCTCGGCGCGGGATTGGTCAGAGAAGTCGGGATTGAGCAATAATCGCCCGGGCGGCGCGCGTGGAGACCCGTCGGATCGATCTTGCGGAATGGAGGTGCTGGTGAGGTTGCGCGACGCAGCGGCAAGATCGCGATTTGTGCACGTCTTCACAAGCGCCTACGCTGTGACTCCGACGCGCCCTGCTAGCACAGCCGGCAACCTCGGTCGCCAGCGGGAGTCCATAAGCGGCCCACCAGCGGAGTTGGCCGAGGATCGCACCGCACGGAGTCTCATGAGTCAGCACCGTCACCCAGGCGCGCCCGGCCGCGCCGGTGCCGTACCAGCGCTCCCGGACCTGCCCGAGGCGACCGTCGCTCGGCTCCCGGAATACCTGCGCGCGCTGCACAACCTCGCCGACACCGGTCACGAGACGGTCTCCAGCGAGGGCCTCTCCGCCGCCGCCGGGGTCAACTCCGCGAAGCTCCGCAAGGACCTCTCACATCTCGGCTCGTACGGCACCCGGGGCGTCGGCTACGACGTCGCGCTCCTGATCGAGCAGATCGAGTATGTGCTCGGGCTCACCCAACGCCGGGCGGTCGCCCTGGTCGGCGTGGGTAATCTCGGTCACGCCCTGGCCGGCTACGACGGCTTCGCCAGCCGGGGCTTCCGGATCGCCGCACTGCTCGACGCCGATCCCTCCCGGGTCGGTGAGGAGATCAACGGCCTGGTGGTCCGGCATGTCGACGACCTGCCCACGGTCGCCGCGGAGGAATCTCTCGCGATCGGCGTGATCGCCACCCCGGCCGCCGCCGCCCAGCAGGTCGCCGACCAGCTGGTCGCCGTCGGCGTGACGAGCATCCTCAACTTCGCGCCGTGCGTACTCTCGGTTCCGGAGGGGGTCGACGTGCGCAAGGTCGACCTCGCCATCGAGCTGCAGATTCTGTCCTTCCACGAGCACCGCAAGGCGTCGCTGACCGCGCTGCCCGCCACCGGCGGGTCCGCTCTCACCGCCCTGCCGGGCGGGTTCGCGGCCACCGATACCCAGGAGGCGATCGGCACGTGAAACTGCTCGTCGTCGGCGCGTCCTACCGGACCGCCCCGGTCGCCACGCTGGAGCAGCTGGCCGTGCCCCCCGCCGACCTGACCCGCACCCTGGACCGCCTGATCGCCCAGCCGTACGTCTCCGAGGCGGTGATGGTCTCCACCTGCAACCGGGTGGAGGTCTACGCCGCAGTGTCCGGTTTCCACGGTGGGCTCGGCGACGTCTGCGCCGTCCTGGCCGAACAGGCCGGCAGCTCGCCGACCGCGCTCGCCAGTCACCTGTACGTGCACTACGACACCGCCGCCGTGGACCACGTCTTCCGCGTCGCCACCGGCCTGGACTCGATGGTCGTCGGCGAGGCGCAGATCCTCGGGCAGTTGCGCGACGCGTACCACTGGGCCACCGGCGCCGACTCGGCCGGCCGCCTGCTGCACGAGCTGATGCAGCAGGCACTGCGGGTCGGCAAGCGGGCCCACGCCGAGACCGGCATCGACCGGGCCGGCCAGAGCGTCGTCACCGCCGCACTGGAGTTGGCCGCCGGGCACCTCGACGGCGACCTCGTCGGCCGCCCGGCCCTGGTGGTCGGCGCCGGTGCGATGGGATCGCTCGGAGTGGCCACGCTGTCCCGGCTGGGCGCCGGCCCGCTCACCGTCAGCAACCGGGGCGCCGACCGGGCCGTCCGGCTCGCCGCGTCGTACGGGGCGAGTGCCGCGCCGATGACCGAGCTGGCCGGCACGCTCTCCACAGTGGACATCGTAGTGGCCGCCACCGCGTCCACCGAACCGGTCCTCACCCGGGCGTTGGTCAGCGCGGCGCTGGCCGAACGGGACCCGGCCCGGGGCCCGCTGGTCCTGCTCGACCTGGCCGTCCCGCGCGACGTCGAGGAGGGTGTCGCCGAGCTGCCCGGCGTCGAGGTGATCGACATCGACCGGATGGCGGCACTGCTCGCCGACGGCCCGGCCGCTGCCGACGCCGCTGCCGTCGAACGAATCGTGCTGAGCGAGGTGGAGGGTTTCCTCACCTGGTTGCGCGGCGCCGACGTGGCACCCACCGTGGCCGCGCTGCGCGGTCGGGCCGACGACGTCGTCACCGCCGAGCTGCGCCGGCTCGCCCAGCGTCGCCCCGACCTCGGCGACGACCTGCGAGCCGAGGTGGCCCGCACGGTGCACCGGGTCGTGCAGCGTCTGCTGCACCAGCCCACCGTCAAGGTCCGCCAGTTGGCCGCGGAGCCCGGCGGCGACCAGTACGCGGCCCTGCTGCGCGAGCTGTTCGACCTCGAGGTGCCGCAGACCTCTCCGGTGGACACCGTCCCGGACGTGCTGACCCCCGACCTCGGCACGGCACTGCTCGGCACCGACCCGGTGTCCGGAGCCGACACCGCCGAGCCGACCCCGCCCACCGGAGGTGCGCGATGATCGCCCCCCTGCGCCTCGGCACCCGGGGCAGCGCCCTGGCGATGGCCCAGTCCGGCCAGATCGCCGAAGCGTTGACCGCCGCCACCGGCCGCCCGGTCGAGCTGGTCGAGGTGATCACGGCGGGCGACCGCTCCAGCGCGCCGGTGCACCGGCTCGGCGTCGGGGTGTTCGTCTCCGCGCTGCGCGATGCCCTGACCGCCAGGACCATCGACTTCGCGGTGCACTCCTACAAGGACCTGCCCACGGCTGCCGCCGCCGGGCTGCACATCGCGGCGGTGCCGGCCCGGCAGGACCCGCGCGACGCGTTGGTGGCCCGCGCCGGCCGGACGCTCGCCGAGCTGCCGCCCGGGGCCACCGTGGGCACCGGCGCGCTGCGCCGGATCGCCCAGTTGCACGCCCTCGGCCTGCAACTGGAGGTCACCCCGATCCGCGGCAACGTCGACACCCGCCTGGCGCGGGTGCTCGGCCCCGAGGCCGACCTCGACGCCGTCGTCCTGGCCCGGGCCGGTCTGGCCCGACTCGGCCGGCTCGACGTGATCACCGAATCGCTGGACCCGATGCTGATGCTGCCCGCGCCCGCCCAGGGTGCGCTGGCCGTGGAGTGCCGGGTCGACGACCAGGACCTGGTCGAGCTGCTCGCGGTGCTCGACCACGCACCGTCGCGTGCCGCGGTCACCGCGGAACGTGCGTTTCTGGCAACCCTGGAGGCCGGGTGCAGCGCACCCGTCGCCGCCTATGCCGAACTCGCCGAAGGCGAGACCGGCGATGAGATCTACCTGCGCGGGGCGGTGATCAGCCCGGACGGCACTCGTGACCTCCGGCTGTCCCGCACCGGAACGCCCGCCGACGCGGCGGAGATCGGTAAGGCACTCGCCGCCGAACTCCTCGACCTCGGCGCCGACTCGATCCTCGGCCACGAAGGACACACCGGCCCGGGGACCCAGCAATTTGGGAGCACAGAATGACCCGCACCCGTAAGCCCGTCGGCCGTATCGCGTTTGTCGGGGCTGGCCCCGGTGACCCGGGCCTGCTGACCCGTCGGGCCCACGACGCCCTGGTCGACGCCGACCAGGTGATCTACGACCGAGGAGTCCCGGAGTCGTTGCTCGCCGTCGTGCGCGCCGAGGCCAGGGACGATGCCGAGTTCACCCCGGCCGAGGGCGCGCCGGGGGACGTGGCGAAGGTGCTGATCTCCGCGGCCCGTTCCGGGTTGAACGCGGTGCACCTGGTCGCTGGTGACCCGTTCGGCCACGACTCGGTGGTCAAGGAGGTGCAGGCGGTGGCGCGCACCGCCGCCCACTTCGAGGTGGTGCCCGGCGTCGGCCAGGCCGAGGGTGTGGCCACCTACGCCGGTGTTCCGCTGCCGGGTGTGCGTACGGCCGCCGACGTCGAGGACGTCAGCGCACTGGACTTCGAGGCGCTGGCCACGGCCGTCGGCCGGGGTTCGCTCGCGCTCGCCGTGGACGCCGGTGACCTCGCCGCCGTCCGGGACGGGCTGCTCGCCGCCGGGGTCGACGGCACCACCGGCGTCGGCGTGACCGGCGACGGCACCGGCGAGACCCAGTACACGACCACGTCGACCGTGGACAGCTTCGTGGCCGCCGCGCTCGGCTTCACCGGCCGGGTGGTGCTCACCGTCGGTGTCGGCGTGGGCCAGCGCGACAAGCTGAGCTGGTGGGAGAACCGCCCGCTGTACGGCTGGAAGGTGCTCGTACCCCGCACCAAGGAGCAGGCCGGCGCGATGAGCGCCCGACTGCGCGCGTACGGGGCGATCCCGTGCGAGGTGCCGACCATCGCGGTCGAGCCGCCGCGCACTCCGGCGCAGATGGAGCGGGCCGTCAAGGGCCTGGTCGACGGCCGGTACGCCTGGGTGATCTTCACGTCGGTG
Organism: Micromonospora sp. B9E7; assembly: GCF_039871815.1. NCBI lineage: Bacteria > Bacillati > Actinomycetota > Actinomycetes > Micromonosporales > Micromonosporaceae > Micromonospora > Micromonospora sp. B9E7. Next base: position 49,076 of record NZ_JBDPLX010000028.1, on the reverse strand, counting down.
AACGCCGTCCGCGCGGTCTGGGAGAAGTTCGCCGAGCACGGCCTGGACGCCCGGCACTTCGGCGGCGTCAAGATCGCCTGCATCGGTGAGGCCACGGCGGACGCGGTCCGCGCGTTCGGCATCCAGCCGGAGCTGATCCCCGCCGGGGAGCAGTCCTCCGAGGGTCTGCTGGCCGAGTTCTCCCCGCACGACGAGATCCTCGACCCGGTGGGCCGGGTGCTGCTGCCGCGCGCCGACATCGCCACCGAGACGCTCGCCGCCGGGCTCACCGAGCGCGGCTGGGAGGTCGACGACGTGACCGCGTACCGGACGGTGCGGGCCGCGCCGCCGCCCGCCGAGATCCGCGACGCGATCAAGTCGGGCGGGTTCGACGCGGTGCTCTTCACCTCGTCCTCCACCGTGCGAAACCTGGTCGGCATCGCCGGGAAGCCGCACGCCCGGACCGTTGTTGCCGTCATTGGGCCCAAGACGGCGGAGACCGCGACGGAGTTCGGCCTGCGGGTCGACGTCCAGCCGCCGCACGCCTCGGTGCCCGACCTGGTGGAGGCGCTCGCCGCCTACGCCGTCGAGCTGCGCGAGAAGCTGGCCGCCATGCCGGCCAAGCAGCGCCGCGGTTCGAAGGTGCAGGGCCCGACCGCTCTGCGCTTCCGGTAGTCGTTCGAGGAGGCCCTTCCATGTCGTACCCCGAGATCCGGCCCCGCCGGCTGCGCCGCACCCCGGCGATCCGCCGGTTGGTGTCCGAGACCCGGGTCGACCCGGCCGAGCTGGTCGTGCCGATGTTCGTCAAGGAAGGGCTGAGCGAGCCCCGGGCAATCGGGTCGCTCCCGGGAGTGCTCCAGCACTCCCGGGACTCGCTGCGCAAGGCGGCGGTCGAGGCGGTCCAGGCCGGTGTCGGTGGGATCATGCTCTTCGGTGTGCCGGAGCGACGGGACCCGACCGGCTCCGGCGGCATCGACCCGAACGGCATCCTCAACGTCGCGATCCGCGACGTGGTGGCCGAGGTGGGCGACGCCACTGTGGTGATGAGCGACCTGTGCCTGGACGAGTTCACCTCGCACGGGCACTGTGGGCTGCTCACCCCCGACGGCGAGGTCGACAACGACTCCACCCTCGCCGCGTACGCCGAGATGGCGGTGGCCCAGGCCGCCGCCGGGGTCGGCATGGTCGGGCCGTCCGGGATGATGGACGGCCAGGTCGGTGTGGTACGCCGGGCCCTCGACGCCGCCGGCTACCAGGACGTCTCCGTGCTGGCGTACGCGGTGAAGTACGCCTCCGCCTTCTACGGCCCGTTCCGGGAGGCGGTGGAGTCGGCGCTGGAGGGCGACCGGCGCACCTACCAGCAGGACCCGGCCAATCTGCGGGAGTCGCTGCGGGAGGTCGCGCTCGACGTCGCCGAGGGCGCAGATCTGGTCATGGTCAAGCCGGCGCTGCCCTACCTCGACGTGGTGTCGGCGGTGCGGGCCGCCGTGGACGTCCCGGTCGCCGCCTACCAGGTCTCCGGCGAGTACGCGATGGTCGAGGCCGCCGCCGCGAACGGCTGGATCGACCGGGAGCGCGTGATGCTGGAGACGCTCACCTCGATCAAGCGGGCCGGCGCCCAGGTCATCCTCACCTACTGGGCCGTCGAGGCCGCCCAGCTCCTGCGCGACCGCTACTGACCCTGGGCCTGCACGCTACTGCGCCTCGCGCACGTCCTGGCGCGTCCTGACCGCGTCGTCCCCTGGGCTCGCGGACGGCAAGGTAGTTCTTGCCGACCGCACCGGCCAGTGGCTGACCGGCCGACAAACCCATCGGTCATACCGGTTGCGGAGCGTAATAATCCGCTGATCAGCCCAACACTCTCCTCCGCCCTTTGCTTTGCACCCACGACGGCGACACTCACTCTCGGTTACTGGCGCATATCGAACTGCAGAGCAAAGGGGTGGACCAGGGCGTTGGGCGTCTGGCAGCTGAGATTGGATTCTCCCTGTTCGGGCCAGGGACGGGCTCGGTTTGATACTGCCGGCCTGACCGAGCACCGCGGGGATCCGTGACTCCGCGTGACGGCGAGGCATTACTGGTCTGGGAACACGGACAGTGATCTGCCGGCGGTGGGGGTTTTCCACAGGCCAGCTCGTTGTCCACAGCTGTGGCATTCGGGATTGCCGCCAGCCTCACCAGGCGGGACGGTGACGGCATGAGCGATTCCTCGGCCGAGCCGGTCCTGATCACCGAACCTTCCGACGTGCCCTGGCCGGCCGCCGGAATCGTCCGTGCGGTCCGGCGCCGTGCTGACCTGAGCCAGCGCGAGCTGGCCAGGTGGGCGGGTGTGCACCATGCCACCATCGGCAGGATCGAGGCCGGTCGCATGGTGCCGAGCATCGTCCTGCTCCGGCGCATCATCAGTGTGGTCGGCTGTCGGCTGGCCGTGGTGGACGAGTTCGGCCGGGTGCTGAAGCCGATGCGTGACTGGCAGGACACCCGCAACGGCGCGGAGCGTCGCTACCCGTCGCACCTGGACACCATTCTCGACCCCGAGCCGGGCGAGTGGTGGGGGGACATCTACGGGCTGGCCCGACCACCTGAGACGTTCTATCGCGACCGGGCGGTTCGAGACGCGATGCGCCGACGCAGCCAGTGGGAGGTGCGTGTGGCCCAGCATCGACACCTGCCCCGGCCGCCCTGGCCCCCGCGTGGGCTGGTGTGAGCCCGGCACGAGCGAGGCCCACCGACCCGATACGGATCGGCGGGCCTCGCCGGAACGCGCGACGTCAGTCGTCGTTGGTGATCGTGCCGACCGCGAGCGGATCGGCCAGCCGCAGGCCGGGTACGCCGGCAACCAGCAGCGTCAACCTCTCGTCCGCCTCCCGTTTGCGGTCACCGCGCACGGTCACCGGGAACACCACGGACGTCTGCCCGGCCGCCAACACCTTGCAACCGGCGTACATGTCGAAGTCCGAGCCCACCTGCGCCGTCACGCCGAGGGTGGCGGCGCAGAGCAGCACCGGCTGGGACAACGGCCGGGACACCGTGGCGGTGAAGGTGAGCTGCCGGGTGCCCTGGTTGCCCTCGACCACCGTCGAGTCGGCGACGGTCAACGACGCCCGGGACCGGAACCGGGCCACCTGCGGGTCGTGGTCGCTGGAACCCCGCGACCCGTCCCCGGTGAACTCCGCCGGCCAGTCGGCGTTGACGTGTGCCGCCCGCACCTGAACCAGGTCGTCGTAGAGCGCGTCGTTGACGAACAGGTGGTCGAGCGTCTGCGCCTGCCCCTCGAAGCTGTACGAGTAGGCGGACGACGGCACCTCCGTCACCAGGTTGTCCCACAGGTTGTGCAGGCCCGCCTCGTAGAGCGGTGCGAGCTGGTCCGAGGGCGTGGGCTCGCTGCCCGTCGCGATGGGATCGTCCGGGCGGGGGAAGACGTTCAGGTCCCCGCCGTAGACGACCCGGGCCGTCTGGTCGGCCGCCTCGATCGCGGTGACGATCGCCGCGCCGTAGCGCGCCTGCTCCCGCCGCTGCCCGACCCGACTGTCCGGGCCGGAGGAGTAGTGGTTGCTGAGCGCGTACAGGGTGAACCGCTCCGACGCACCAGGTGCCGCGGCCACGGTGAACTTGCCCAACTGGGGAGCACGGGTGAAGACGTTGGTCCCGTCCCGACCCGTCGAGGTGTCCACGTCCGGGGGCAGCACCGCGTTGAGGGCCTTCGGGTTCTGCACGTCGGCGTTGGCAGGCAACCCCGCCGCGCGGTACTGGACGGTCGGCGCCGACCCCAGCAGCGGGTCGCTCGCCGTCGTGGCGGCCAGCGACAACCGGTCCGTGCGGTAGAGGAAGGCGGCGGTGATGCCGCGGGCGTCCGCGCCGGTCCGGTCATAGGCGGCGGCGTACGCCGGCCCGCCGGCAGCCGCCACGGTCAGCGCCAACTCCTGGATGCTGTCCGGCGCACCATCCGCGTCGTTGGTGTCGCCGCAGCTCAGCGAGTTGCCGGAGACCGTGCAGATGTCCTGGTCCTCGGCTTCCTGCACCAGGATCAGGTCCGGGGCGTGCAGATCCTTGACGATCTGGTCGGCGAGCGCGGCCAACTGCTGCCGGTACTCCGCCTCGCTGCCCGGCACGTAGTCGAACGGCGGGGCGACCCCGGTGCAGCCGGCGTTACCCGCGAAGTCACAGCCGTCGAACGGGTCGTCGCGGTAGTCGTACAGGTTCTCCACGTTGTAGGTGGCGACCGCCACCTCCTGCGACCGGTCGGCCGGCTTCGGCGGGTTGTTCTTCGACGGGTCGGCACCGGCGTCGAACTCGGCACGCTCGACCTGGACGCCGTACTTCTCGAACGAGTAGTAGACGCCGCCCACCGCGTCCGCGCGCAGCGTGTCGAAGGTGTGCGCCGGCGGGAGCAGGGCGGTGCTGTCCCCGGCGGTGGCCTTCACGCCCATGCTGCCGAGCAGCGTCCGCTGGCCGTTGCCGTCGTCGAAGCGCCGGGTCGGGTCGTTGTCCAGCGGGTGCGAATCACGGAAGACCCGCCGGGTGTACGGGTCGGCGCGGTCCAGCAGCGGGTCGTCCCGATCGACCACCCACAGCTCGGCGTCGGCCGTGGACGAGAACACGTCCCGTCCGCTGACCGCGCCACTGCCCGCGCGTACCCGCATCCGGGTGCCCTCGTGCCGCTCCCAGAAACGCTGCGCGTCGGTCAGCTCCACCGGTGGCACCGCGTCGGTGACCGCGACCGCGGTGTCCACGGCCAGGCCACCGGCGATCCGGCGGACCAGCGAGGCGCCGGAGAGCTGGGTGAGGTTGTAGTACTCGGACACCCGGGCCCGCAGCACGACCTCGTCGCCGACGGTCGGCACGTAGCCGCCGATCAGCGAGGTGAACGTGCCCATGAACACGAAGATGCCGTCGGAACTGGTCGGGTCGCCGTCGGTGTCGCCGGTACGGCTCTGCAGGAAGAAGCCGTGCTGCTCCGCCCCGGCCGAGGTGCGCGCAAGGGTCAACTGGGTGATCACGCCGCGTACGTCGTACATCGTGCTGCTCGTGCCGTTGCCGCTCGTCGGTGCGAGCGGTGACCGGTCGGTCGGACCGGACTCGGCGTCGGTGGTCGGACCCTGCACCTCGCCGACGGTCAACTCCCGGGTCACCTGTACGGCCAGCGCGCAGGTGGCGGTGCCGCCGCCCGCGTCGGTCGCGGTGAGGGTGACGGTGTACGCCCCGGCGGCGAGATCGGCACTCGCGCTGACCGTTGCGCGGGCGGTGCCGCCCAGCCCCTCCGCGGGGGTGAACGCGGTACGGGTGACCGAGCCGGTGGACGGGGCGGGGCTGACCGCGGTCACCGCCAGATCGGCGATCGTGTCGTCGGGGTCGGTGGCGGTGACCTCGCGGGTCGCGGCCGTGCCGGACGCGGTGACCAGTGGGCCGCCGCAGGTCAGCGTGGCCGGCATGTCGACCGGGCCCCCACCCTCGACGGTGTGCGTGCCGAGCCCGTCGAAGGTGTCGACCGGGAAACCGGTCCACTGCGCGGTCGGGTCGAACGCGTCCGACGGGTCCGTGTCGCCGGCGGCCACGGTCGGCAGCCGACGCAGGGTGTTGTCCGCGGTGCTGGTCGTGCCGGCACCCCATTCGGTGCCCGGGTCGACCCCCACCTGCCCGATCGAGTCGAGCACGGTGGTGCCCCGACGCAGCACGATCGCGTCGTCACCGTTGAACAGGCTGGCCCCGGTGGTCTGGTCGGCCTGGGCGAGGATGGCGGCCCCGGCCGAGGCGCTGGCGAAGACGAACGCGTCACCCGCGGCCACGCTGCCGGTCAGCGCGATCGTGGTGGCCGTGGTGGAGCCGTTGAAGAACATCTGGAGCTGGTAGCCGCCGGCGGTCAGGTCAATCGGGCCACCGGTGCCGTTGAACAGCTCGATCGCCTTGTTGTTCGACGAACCCTCGACGTACTCCGAGATGAACAGGTCGGTGGGCGCGGCGCTGGCCGCGGTGGGTGCGACGCCGAGCGCCGTGATGGTCACGGCGACGGTGGCGGTCGCGAGCGCGGCGAATGAGCGGCGCGGGCGCATAGGGCCTCCACGATGGGTGGACGGGGTCAACGCACGTTAAGGTGCGCGACTGTCCACCGTCCATCCCCTAGTGGACAGTTTCGTGAATTCCCTCAGTGCGGCGGATCGAGGCGGTGCACCAGCTCAGCGACGTCGACGCTGTATTCGCACCAGTCCCGGTCGGACCGGTAGCCCAACTCCGCGTTGACCTTCAGCATCGCCTCGTTGGCCTGCGCGTTCCAGGTCTGCACCTCGATCAGCTCCGGCTCGGCGGAGCGCAACTCCAACAGCATCCGAGCCTTGATCGCCCGGTCGATGCCGTAGCCCCGGTGGTCCTGCGCGACGATCGTGTCGTACTGGTCGGCGCGGGTCGGGTGCTGGGCCGGGACGACCACCTCGGTCAGGCCGGCCACCTCACCGCTCTGCTCGTGCCGGGCGAGCACGATGTACGGCTTCATGCCCCGCCGGTGCAGGGTGTCGAGGCTGTCGCGCAGCCGCTCCGGGTCGTAGGAGCTGGGGCGCAGCTCACCGTCGTCGACGTCGCGCACCTCGGCCTTCGCCCGCGCGTACGCCTCGATCAGGTCGTCCGGTGGCCCGCCGGGGAAGAACTCCAGGTGGTAACCCGCGCCGATGCCGGTCGCCATCTCGGCCAGCTCGGCCCAGTCGACCCCGGTCAGGTCGAGCACGCTGCGGGTCTCCACGTACTCCCGGGTGAAGCCGAGCGACTCGTAGAAGGCCACCGCCGGCGTGTCGCCGACGACCTCCACCCCGATCGACTGGAAGCCCTCCTGGTAGACCCGGCGAGCGGCGCGCAACACCAGGTCACGACCGAGGCCGCTGCGCCGCGCGGACGGGTGCACCAGCACCTCGAGCACACCGATGTCACCGAGGAGCAGCACGTGCACCTGGCCGAGCACCGCGCCCGGGTCGTCCGGGGAGGTCGGCTCGGCCTGGGCGATCCAGGAGATCCGCCGCTCACCGGGCATCACCTCGGCGAGGTATTCCCGCAGCGAGGTCTCCCGCCACGGCGGGTCCTGCGGCAGATCGGCCGCCAGAACCGCGTTCAGCGTGGCCAGCAGCGACGCGATCTCGGCAGACGACGCGGTCCTGGGGTCCCACTCGCGCACCATCACCCGTCTAGCTTGCCGCTAACAGCTGCCCGGGGGAAGTGTCCAGTTCTCCAACGTATCGAGACGATCACTTCACTGGCGACTGGTCCGTCCGTACCGGTTCGCGGTGTCGTAGACGTCCTGGGCGTACCGGCGTACATCGTTGTAGGACAGGATCGCGTTCCACCAGTCGCCCGCGATGCTCAGGTTCCGCCCGCCCTTGCAGAGGTAGTTTCCCGCTGCCAGAGCGGCGTCGTCGAGGTCGTGCGGGTCCTTGAGGCCGTCGTTGTCGGCGTCCGCGCCGATCTCCCGCCAGGTCGTCGGGATGAACTGCATCGGCCCGATGGCGCGGTCGAGGACCCTGTCGCCGTCGAGATCCCCACGGTCGGTGTCGATGATCCGCATCCGCCCGTCCTTGCCGTCCAACGGCAGCCCGATGATCTTCGGGAGGGCCTTGCCGTCCTGTCCCAGCCGCGCACCGTTGGCCGAGCCGTGCCCCGATTCGACCTGGCCGATCGCTGCCAGCGTGGTCCAGCTCAACGCGCAGCTGCGGTTGGTCTGGGCGAGCACCAGCTCGGCGTACCCGTACGCCTGCATGGCGACAGCGGGGATGCCCACCTTGGCGCCGACCTGCTGAGCCCAGCCGGCCAGAGCGTCCGACGGTCGGCCTCCGATCACCGGCCCGAGGGTGGGCTGCCCCGTCGGCAGCCCGCCGCTGGGTAGCCCGCCGCCGGGCACCGAACCGGTCGGGAGCGGCCCGGTGGGCAGTGGGCCGGTGGGGAGGCCGGACGGCACCGCCTGGGGTGCGCCCGGCATCGCCGTCGCGGTGGAGTCGGCCGCCACCGGGCGGGAGGCGCGAATCGTGGCCGGTACGACTAGCGCGCCCGCCGCGGCGGTCGCGGCCACCAGCGCCAACAGGAACACACCGGGCAGGGTGAGCCGACCGCTCGGACGACGAGCCCAGGCACGGGTCGCGTGAGCGGCGGTGGTCGCGGCCCGGCGCGGCTCCAGCCGTACCGCGTGCGCGAAGGGCACCCGCCGTCGTCGGGCCGGATCGGACGGCGGCACCACGGGCAGTTCGTCCACGGTGGTCTTCGCCGGGTCCGTGGCGGCGACCACCGTGGTCGGTCGCGCGTCCGCGCCCTTGCCGTCGGCACCCTCTGCCTCTGCGGGGTCCGCGGTCTTGGCGTCCGCGGGGTCCGCGGTCTTGGCGTCCGCGGCCTTGGCCTCGGTCATCGGACCCGCGACCGTTGTGGCCTCGGTCTTCGGGGATTCGGCCGGTGCGTCCTCGTGCTTGCCGTCAGCGGCCGGGCCGGGCGTGCCCAGGCTCGGCGTACCGCTCGCGTCCGGGTCGGAACCGGCGGCGTCGGTCGGCGTGGTCGCTGGTGTGCTCGTCGCACCCGCGGACCGCCCACTCAGCCAGGGCCGGCGGGGGCGGGGCACCGCACGCACCGGATCAGGCGCCGCCCCCGAGCCCTCCAGCGGCCCGTCCAGCGGAGCGGCCGGTCGTAGCCGTTGCACACGCGTGTCGTCCTCGCCGTCCACCACCCGTCGAGTATCACCCATGTCCCGCCGAACGTCAGATCCACGTACCCTGGCTGCCATGCCCCGGTACGAGTTCCGCTGCCGCGCCTGCGGTGACACCTTCGAGGTCAACCGTTCGATGGCGGCGGCCGGTGAGCCGGCGAGCTGCCCGAAAGGACACGCCGACACGGTCAAGCTTCTGTCCGCGGTCGCGGTCACCGGCCGGGGTGGTGCCGCCGGTGGTGCCCCGGCACCCACCGGCGGTGGTTGCTGCGGCGGCGCCTGCGGCTGCTGATCGGGCCAATTCTCCGCCCGCCTGGTGGGCTGGTCTTGCCGGGAGCAGGGCCGAGTGGCACTTTGAGGCGGCACCTGCCCGACCGTTCTCACGATGCGTGACCGCTCGGACTCAGGCAGCATGAATCCGACGTCACGGGCGGAGGTTCCACGCATGTCGCCACGGATCCAGCTCCCGAGCGGTTGGGTGACCTTCGTGTTCACCGATATCGAGGGCTCGACCCGGCTGGCCCAGCTGCTCGGCCCGGACTACCGTCCGGTGCTCGCCGAGCACCGACGGCTGCTGCGTCGGACGCTGGCCAGCACGGGTGGCGCGGAGCTGCTGACCGAGGGCGACTCGTTCTTCCTGGCCTTCGAGGACGCGGCTGCGGCGCTGACCGCCTGTCTGACCGCGCAGCGGGCGTTGTCCAGCCACGACTGGCCCACCCCGGAAGCAGCCCCACGGGTGCGGATGGGCCTGCACACCGGCTACGCCGAGCCGCGCGACGGCGAATACGCCAGCCCCGAAGTGCATCGGGCCGCTCGGGTGGCCGCCGCCGCGCACGGCGGGCAGGTGCTGTGCTCGGCGTCCACGGCACGTCGGGCCGAGCCGTTGCCACCCGGTGCGACCCTGCTCGACCTGGGCCTGCACCGGTTGCGCGGCTTCGACGATCGGGAACGACTGTTCCAACTGGTCGCGCCCGGCCTGGAGCGGCAGTTCCCGCGCCCCCGGACCGCCGACACGGTGGCGCACAACCTGCCGACCCAGGTGACCTCGTTCGTCGGCCGGCAGACCGAGCGCGTCGAGTTGGGTCTGCTGGTGCGGCAACACCGCCTGGTCACCGTGCTGGGGGCGGGCGGTGCGGGCAAGACCCGCCTCGCGGTGGAGTTGGCCAGCGGCGTCGTCGAGTCGTACCCGGACGGGGTCTGGTTCGTCGACATCGCCGCGGTGACCGACCCGGGGCTGGTGGCGTTCGCGATCGCCGCGGTGCTCGGCCTGCGACCCGAGCCGGGCCGCCCGATGCTGGACACCCTGGTCGAGTACGCGGCCAACCGCCGCATGCTGGTCGTGCTGGACACCTGCGACACCCAACCGGCCGCCTGCGCGGAGGTGATCGCGCGGTTGCTGTCCGGCGGCGGTGGTGTGCGGGTGCTGGCCACCAGCCGGGAGTCGTTCAGCCTGCCGGGCGAGGTGGTCTGGCGGATCCCGCCGCTCTCGGTCGAGCCGCAGTCGGACGGCGCGGAGAGCGACGCGGTGGCGTTGCTGCTGGACCGCACGGCGGCGGCGCGCGGCGGCCGGCAGCCGGATCCGGCCGAGTCGGCCGACCTGCGCCGGGTGGTGCAGCGGCTGGACGGGTTGCCGCTCGCCATCGAGTTGGCCGCCGCCCGGCTGCGGGTGCTCTCCGTCGGCCAGCTCGCCGAGCGGTTGGACGATGTGCTCGGCACGTTGGACGCTGGCCGGGAGGACCCGGACCCACCGCCGGTGGAGCGGGGCTGGTCCGGCAACCAGCAGGACACGGTGGACCTGGTCGCCGCCGCGGCCGGGGCGTCACCGCCCTCCCCGGCGAGCAGGGCGGTGCACCGTTCCGCGACCGAGCGGCACCTGACCATGCAGGCCACTGTCACCTGGTCGTACCGGACGCTGGGGCCTCGGGCCGCCCGCCTGCTGCGGTGGCTGGCGGTGTTCGCCGGGCCGGTGGATCTGGCGACGGTGGAGTGGTTGCTGGGTGACGACCCATTGGACCCGCTCTCGGTGCTGGTGGACAAGTCGATGGTCCTGGCCGATCCGCGTGCGTCGGGCAGCACCTACCGGATGCTCGACCCCATCCGGGCGTACGCGGCACGGCGGTTGGTCGAGGCGGGTGAGGAACAGGCCGCTCGGAACCGGCACGTGGCGTGGTCGGCGCATGCGTTGGACCGTGCGCACCTGGGCCAGGACGGCCGACCGGTCACGCTGTCGTTGTACGCACTGGACCCGCTGGCCGGGGAGTTGCGTGCCGCGCTGCGGTGGTGCGCCACCGGAGGCAGCGCCCGTGCCGGTCTCGGTCTGGCTGGTGGCCTGGACCAGTGGTGGCTTGAGCGGGGCCTGGCCCGGGAGGGGCGGCTGTGGCTTTTCCGGTTGTACGGGCGGATCGCCGAGACGGGGGAACGGATCCCGGAGTCGGAGCTGGCGGCGGCGTACCACATGCACTCGTTGCACGCCGGAGCCGACGGCGAGTTCGCCGAGGAGTTGCGCTACTCGCAGCGGGCGGAGGCGGCCGCCCGGCAGGCCGGTGACGCCGGGTTGCTGGCCCGGGTGCTCGCCGGCCGGGCCGCGCCGCTGGTGGACATGGGGCAGTTCGTCGAGGCCGAGCGGGTGTGCCGGGAGGTCATCGACTGGGCGCACGGACAGGACGTGGTCGGGGAGGCGTTGTTCGCGGTGTTCAGCCTGGCCGAGCTGCTGTGGCGGCGGGGCGCGCTGGAGGAGGCGGCGGAACTGCTGGGTGCGGTCCGTCCGGTGGAGGCGGCCCGGCCGGTGGAGCGGGGCCGGCGATCGGTGGACATGTTGCTCGGGATGGTCGCGTTGGCCCGGGGCGATGTCGTCGCCGCACACGAGCATCTGCTGGTGGCGTTGCGTTCCCGGATGGGCCACGGCTACCACGGCCGGGCGTGCGACACGTTGAACGCGATCGCGGTGCGCTGTGCGATCGGCGGGGACCGGTCGACCGCCGCCCGCCTCTTCGGGGCCGCGCAGGCAACCCGGGCGAGCATGCGGGCGACCCCGGGCATCTACGGCGGCTACTGGGCGGAGCAGCAGGCGCAGCTACGTACGGTGCTGGGCGACGCGGCCTTCGACGACGCGTACGGCGAGGGTGCCGAGTTGGGGCTGGACGAGGCGGCGGCGCTGGCACTCGACGTGGAACACCCGGATCTGGCGGCGGATTCGACACGCTTCAGCACCGGCCTGTCCCAGCCGACCCCGCGCCTCCCCGCCGACCCCGACCGCCGTCCCGCCTCCCGCACCGAACGCGCCTGACCCCCACCCCACCCTTCCCTCTGGTGATCAAGAGGTTTGCGTCAGGAATCGGGCTCCCGATGACGCAAACCTCTTGATCACCGCAGGAGGGCGGGTGGGGCAGGGGGTGGGGTGGGGTGGGGGTTTAGGCGCGGGCGGCGGCTTGGGCTTCGGCTTGGGCCTTCATGCGGGCGGCGCGGTCGATGTCGGCCTGCTGGACGGCCGCTACCGATCCGAAGATGCTGACTGCTTGGTAGTAGGTCCAGGCCAGGCTGTAGCAGGCCGGACGGACGACCGTGTTGTACGTGGTGCAGACGCGCTTGAGGTCCTCGTAGAAGGCGCTGTCCAGGCGGGACTTGTTGGCGGAGAACTGGCCGACCGCCTTGTAGTTGCGGTAGCCGAAGTCGTGCCGGTAGCAGCCCAGGTTGAAGGTGAACCCGAGCGGGTTGTCCGGGCTGGACGAGCAGTAGTCGGTGGACCAGTTGAAGTCGTACTCGGCCCAGGGGGCCCGGTTGACCCGGGCGCTGTTCCAGGAGTTGTAGCTGGACGCGCTGGTCTGCGTCCAACTGGACAGAACGGACAGCTTCTGTGCGGGGGTGACGGCGGCGGCGGGGGAGGCGACGGTGAGGGTGGCGAGCAGCGCGAGCGCGCCCGAGGCGAACAGGGTGGCGAGACGTCGGGGCACGGGTTACCTCCGCGGGTGAGCGGCTGGGACGGAAGTTACCGGCGGGTCACCGGATGTCGATCAGTGTCGATCAACTGATCAACTGGACGGTATGCGCCTCGCCAACTATTGGTGACATGCGTTGAAACAGACGAATGCCCCGGGCGCGTGGGGCACCCGGGGCATTCGGCGGAGCGGACGAGTCAGCGCAGGACGAAGGTTGGCGGACTCGCCGGGCTCTCGTTGGCCGACCGGTCCAGCGCGGTCACCTGGTAGGTGTAGCGCTGGCCGGGCGCGGCGGTGGTGTCCACCCAGGACTGGCTGCCGCCGGGTGCGGCCCGCACGGTGTCGACCAGGTGTGCCGCGTCCGCCGTGCCGCACCGACCGGGCAGCGTGGTGCCGTCGAACCGGTAGATCGCGTACGAGGTGGCGGTGCCGAGTGGCCGGACCCCGTCGGCCGGCTGACGCCAGGTCAGCCGGACCCCGTCGGCCTGCCGCTCGGCCCTGGTGACCACCGGGAAGAGCAACGGCTTGGCCGGCAGGTGTGGCATGGCCGGCACCAGCGCCGGGCGGGAGTAGTGCTCGGCGGCGTAGATGTCGGTCGCGCCGAGCCGGTTGGCCCGCACCTGGACGGCGGAGAAGTGCACGTTGCCCTGCACCTCCGGGTACGACCGGTTGAGCGTCAGATGGTCGGACAGCTCACGCGGGTTCTGCCAGTACGGGCCGTACGCCGGATCGCCGCTCTTGTAGTCGGCCTGGCCGATGTAGAGCTGCACGCGGGTGCCGCGCACCGTCTCGGCCCACCACGGCACGAGCCGCGCGTAGTCGGCCGCCGGGTACTGGCCGATGTACCAGTAGAGCTGCGGCACCACGTAGTCGATCCACTCCTGCTTGATCCACTTGCGGGTGTCGGCGGAGATGATGTCGTACGACTGGCTACCGGTGGTGTCCGAGCCGAGCGGGTCGGCGGTCTTGTTGCGCCAGATGCCGAACGGGCTGACCCCGAACTTCACCCACGGCTTCGCCGCCTTGATCTTGCCGCTCATCTCCTGGACCAGCAGGTTGATGTTGTCCCGCCGCCAGTCCGCCCGGTCGGTGAAGCCCCGGTTGTGGGCGGCGAACGTCGCGTCGTCCGGCACCTGGTAGGTACCGCTGGGGTAGGGGTAGAAGTAGTCGTCGAAGTGCACGCCGTCGACGTCGTACCGGCTGACCGCGTCCATCATCGCGGTCTGTACGAACTCGCGTACCTCGGGAATGCCGGGGTTGTAGTAGAGCCGGCTGCCGGCCACGCCGGCCGGCGGGTAGGCGAAGGTCCAGTCGGGGTGCTGCCGGGCCGGGTGGCCGGGGGCGAGCTGGGTGAGGTCCGCGCCGGCGCCGCCGGGTGCCGGCATGGAGACTCGGTACGGGTTGAACCAGGCGTGGAATTCCAGGTTGCGTCGGTGCGCCTCGTCGACCAGGAAGGCCAGCGGGTCCCACCCCGGGTCCTGCCCACGGACGCCGGTCAGGTACTCCGACCAGGGCTCGTACGGCGAGGGCCAGAGGGCGTCGGCGGTGGGCCGGACCTGCACCACGACGGCGTTGTGGTGCAGCCGCTCGGCGAGGTCGAGCAGCTCGCGATATTCGGCCTGCTGGGCGGCGACCCGGTCGGGGCTGGTCTGGGACGCCTTGCTGGGCCAGTCGATGTTGACCACCGACGAGATCCACATGGCGCGGAACTGCCGTTTCGGGGTGGCCGGGTCGGTGGCGCAGGTGGTGGTGGTGTCGGCGGCGCTGGGTTCGGCGCTCGCGGGGGTCGTGGTGACGAATGTCCCGAGCAGGGCTGCGACCAGCCCGGCGACTCCGATTCGGGTGGCTTTCATGCGGTGTGTCCCTTCGTTGGGGCTCCCGGATGTTTCGCGCGGTGCACGGCAAGATTCGCCGTCGATGTCCGCGTTGCTGGTAGGAAATTTTCACAATCTGGCCATCGCCGCAAGAGTCCGTGGTTGACCAATCGCGTCGCTGGGTAGCAACGGCGGTCACCGGCCGCCACGGAGGTGGTCGCACGGTGGGAGGGGTGACCGGGTGTCCGTGCTGCGCACAAAACCGATCAAGGACGTGATAGCCCAGGGCGAGGCGGACGGCAGCGACGGCAAGCTCGGGCTGAAGAGGCGGCTCGGCGCGGTCGACCTCACCGGCTTCGGCATCGGCATCGTGATCGGCACCGGGATCTTCACGCTCACCGGGATCGAGGCCCGGGACAGCGCCGGGCCGGGCGTGGTGATCTCCTTCGCCATCGCCGGCGTGGTGGCCCTGCTGGCGGCGCTCTGCTACGCCGAACTGGCCTCCAGCGTGCCGACCGCCGGCAGCGCCTACACCTACGCGTACGCCACGATGGGCGAGATCGTCGCCTGGATCATCGGCTGGGACCTGCTGCTGGAGTTCGCGCTCGGTGCCGCAGTGGTGGCCCGAGGCTGGTCCGGCTACCTCGCCGAACTGCTCGACCTGCCGACCCGCTGGTTCGGCGAGGAGGGCAGCACGGTCAACGTGGGCGCCATCGCCATCGTGCTGATCCTCGGCATCGTCGCGATCGTCGGCATCCGGGAGTCCGCCCGGATCACCAACCTGCTGGTGCTGGTCAAGGTGGCCATCTGCGTCTTCGTGGTGGTGGCCGGGTTGTTCTTCGTCAAGGCCGCCAACCTCACCCCGTTCATCCCGCCGGCCGAGCCCGCGGGCAGCGGCGACGACGGCATCAGGCAGCCGGTCACGCAGGCGCTCTTCGGGCTGGAACCGTCGGTCTTCGGCTTCGTCGGGGTGCTCAGCGCCGCCGCGGTGGTCTTCTTCGCGTACACCGGCTTCGAGGCCGTGGCCAACCTGGGCGAGGAGACGCGCAAGCCCAAGCGGGACCTCACCCTGGGTCTGCTCGGCACGCTGTTGATCTCCACCGTCCTGTACGTCGGCGTCTCGCTGGTGGTGGTCGGGATGGTGCCGTACACCGAGATCGACCGGGGCGCCCCGATCGCGTCGGCCTTCGAGTCGGTCGGCGCGGGCTGGGCCGCCGTGCTGGTCTCCATCGCCGCGGTCGCGGGCCTGACCAGCGTGATCCTGGTCGACCTGGTGGCCATGGGCCGGATCGGCTTCGCCATCGCCCGGGACGGCCTGATCCCGCCCTCGATCGCGAAGGTGCACCCGCGCTGGGGCACCCCGTACCGGATCTCGGCGATCATGACGGTGGCGGTCGCGCTGCTGGCCGGTCTCCTGCCGCTGTCCGCCCTGGCCGACCTGGTCAGCATCGGCGCGCTCTGCGCGTTCGTGCTGGTGTCGGTCGCGGTGCCGATCCTGCGCCGCAGGCGCCCGGACCTGGAGCGGCCGTTCCGGGTGCCGTTCTCCCCGGTGCTGCCGATCGTCTCCGCGCTGGCCTGCTTCTACCTGATGTTGAACCTGTCGGTGGAAACCTGGCTGCGGTTCCTGGCCTGGATGCTGCTCGGCGCGCTCATCTACTTCGGTTACGGCTACCGCCGCAACCGGCTGGCCCGCCACGAGCCCGCTGTCGCCCCGCAGCCGCGCGAGCCGAGCGCCTGACCCGAACTGCGCGGAAGGGCCCCGCCGAGGCGGGGCCCTTCCGCGCACCGTTGCGATGAGGGCTGACGAGGTACGGTGCGCTGGGTCACATCGGGGAGGTGCGACGTGCGACACAGGCTCAAGGACGTGGCTGAACGGGCCGGGGTGTCGGTGAAGACCGTCTCCAACGTCGTCAACGGCTATGTGCACGTTCGGCCGGACACCCGTGCCCGGGTCGAGGAGGCGATCGCCGAGCTCAACTACCGGCCCAACCTCTCGGCCCGCCACCTGCGCAAGGGCCGCACGGGTGTGATCGCGCTGGCCGTTCCGGAACTGGACATCCCGTACTTCGCCGAGCTGGCCCGCTACGTGGTCAACGCCGCCGCCGCCTACGGCTGGACGGTGCTGATCGACCAGACCGGCGGTCGGCGGGAGCAGGAACGGGTGGTCGCCTCCGGCATCACCGACCACCTGATCGACGGGCTCATCTTCAGCCCGTTGGCGCTCACCGCGGAGGATCTGGCCGGCCTGGACGGCACGCCCATGGTGCTGCTCGGCGAGCGGGTCGAACACGGCCCCGCCGACCGAGTGGTGATCGACAACGTGACCGCGGCCCGGGAGATCACCGCTCACCTGATCCAGCTCGGCCACCGCCGGATCGCGGCCATCGGGTCCCAGCGCACCGACGAGGGCGCCAGCGCCCGGCTGCGCCTGGCCGGCTACGCCGACGCGCTGCGCGCCGCCGGGCTCGAGTACGACGAAGCCCTGGTGGCGCCCGCGTCGGCCTGGCACCGCGCCGACGGCGCCGCCGCCATGCAGGGCCTGCTCACCTCCGGCGTACGCCCCGACGCCGTCTTCTGCTTCAACGACACGCTCGCCCTGGGTGCCTTGCGCGCCCTGCACGAGGCCGGTCTACGGGTGCCGGAGGACGTGGCGGTGGTCGGCTTCGACGACATCGAGGACGGCCGGTTCTCCATCCCCACCCTGAGCACCGTCGCCCCGGACAAGGAGAAGATCGCCCAACTGGCGGTCGAACTCCTGGCCAACCGCCTGGACGGCGACCGGGCCGCTCCGGCGAAGGAGGTCTCCGCCCCCTACCGCCTGGAACTGCGCGAGTCCACCCAGACCCGGTAAACCGGTCGCCGGGCTGGTCAGTCGAAGAAACGGGCCAGGTGGGACTTCGGGGCGGTGTCGGCGTCCGGTGGGAGCGGAGTCAGGTCGGCGAAGATCGAGGCGCCGTCACAGCCGGCGTGCAGGGGATACCACCGTGGGGTGCCCGGTGGACGGCCCTGGCAGATCCCCTTGAACGTCTGCACGTCCATCAGCCGGACGTGGGTCGGGTCGGCCACCGCGTTCACATGCCCCCACCAGGGGCTCATCACGTGCAGCACGCCACCCGGACGCAACACCCGGTGGCACTCGTCCACCAGCGGCAGGAAATCGATCAGGTGCTCCAGGATGTGCACCGCGAAGAGGACGTCCACCGAGTTGTCGGCGAGCGGCAACGAGCCGGACAGGTCCGCGACCGCGTTCACCCCCGGCGCGGGATAGATGTCCAGACCCAGGTTGCTCGACCACTGCTTGGTCGGCCCGCAACCGAGGTCCACCACCACCGGTGCCCGCCCGTCGACGCCGACCCGGCACCAGACGCCGTAGACGCCAGCCAACCGCCCCACCAGGTCCCGTACCAGCCGTAACTCGGCGGGCTCGGCGACGTCCCCGCTGAGATGGGCCACCCCCCGGTCGAACCGCACCTCCACCGTCAGGCCCCGCAGCCGGTCGTCGTGCCGGACCTGGTCCGCCCAGGCCTCAGCGAGGAAATCGTCGATCGCCCGCAGCCGGTCGGCCGAGGGCGGAGTCTGTGCCAAAGCGACCATTCGGGCCACCTCCCGCCGCGCGATACCCGCAATCACGCCCGGTATGCACCGCTCGCCGGCTCGAGCCGTGGATCGGCGCGCCCGTCGGCGGCCGCGCCGCAGCCGGGCTGCCCGGCCAGAGCGGCCGCGCCCCGAGCGGCCGCGTCAGCCTGAGAGGGTACGGCGGCCCCCACGCATTCGCTGGCGGGGCGGCGGGTCGGCCGGCTTCGGCCGCTTCAGGTGATAGCGGTGCAGCTCGTGGTGGCCGGGCAGGGACGGGTCCTCGCTCATCGCGACCAGTTCCCAGCCCTGGTCACCGGCGCGGTTCAGGTGGGCCAGCGACGTGTCGCCGTAGGGCGTCACGTCGACCATCGAGCCGTCCGGGCCGTACCAGACGAACACGACCTCCCAGCCGAGGTCGTTGGTCGCCGCCTGACGGCGGCGGACCAGCAGGGCGTACTCCCACTTGAGCATGGCGTCATTCTCACCCCGCGCCGGCTTGCGGGCACGGATCAATCCTCGGCGATCCGGCCGGCGTCGACCCGAAGTCGCCGGTTGGTCTCGATGGCGGCCAGCATCCGCCGGTCGTGGGTGACCAGGAGCAGCGTTCCGGGGTAGGTGGCCAGCGCCGCTTCGAGCTGTTCGATGGCGGGCAGGTCCAGGTGGTTGGTGGGCTCGTCGAGCACCAGCAGGTTGACCCCGCGGCCCTGGAGCAGAGCCAGCGCCGCCCGGGTCCGCTCACCGGGGGAGAGGGTGGCCGCCGGTCGGGGCACGTGCGCCGCCCGCAGCCCGAACTTCGCCAGCAGGGTCCGCGCGTCGGCAGGCGACAGATGGGGTACGGCCGCGTGGAACGCGTCGATGAGTGGCGCGTCGCCGAGGAACAGCCCTCTGGCCTGGTCCACCTCACCGACCACGACACCCGGTCCGAGCGAGGCGGTGCCGGCGTCCAGCGGCAGTCGGCCGAGCAGCGCGGCCAGCAGGGTGGACTTACCCGAGCCGTTCGCCCCGGTCACCGCCACCCGGTCCGCCCAGTCGATCTGGAGGTCGACCGGGCCGAGGGTGAACCCGCCTCGGCGTACCACCGCACCGCGCAGCGTGGCCACGACGGCGCCGGCGCGGGGTGCGGCGGCGATCTCCATCCGCAGCTCCCACTCCTTGCGCGGCTCCTCGACCACGTCGAGCCGTTCGATCAGCCGCTCGGTCTGCTTGGCCTTGGCGGCCTGCTTCTCGCTCGACTCACTGCGGAACTTGCGGCCGATCTTGTCGTTGTCGGTGGCCTTGCGGCGGGCGTTCTTCACGCCCTTCTCCATCCAGCCACGCTGGGTGCGGGCGCGGGCCTCCAGCCCGGCCTTCGTGTCGGCGTACTCCTCGAAGTCCGCGCGGGCGTGCCGGCGGGCCACCTCGCGCTCCTCCAGGTAGGCCGCGTAGCCGCCGCCGTAGTGGTTGACCTGCTGCTGCGGCAGGTCCAGCTCGAGCACCCGGGTCACCGTGCGGGTGAGGAACTCCCGATCGTGGCTGACCAGCACCGTGCCGGCGCGCAGCCCGGTGACGAACTCCTCCAGCCGCTCCAACCCGGCCAGGTCCAGGTCGTTGGTCGGCTCGTCGAGCAGGAACACGTCGTACCGGCTGAGCAGCAGCGACGCCAACCCGGCGCGGGCCGCCTGACCGCCGGACAACCCGGTCGTCGGGTGGTCCAGGTCCACCGCGAGCCCCAGGTCGGCACTCACCTGCTCGGCGCGTTCGTCCAGGTCCGCGCCGCCGAGGGCGAGCCAGCGCTCCAAGGCGTCGCCGTACGCGTCGTCGGCGCCCGCCGTCCCGGCGGTCAGCGCCTCGGTCGCCGCGTCCAGCGCCGCCTGCGCGGCGGTCACCCCGGTCCGCCGGGCCAGGAAGTCGCGGACCGTTTCACCCGGTCGCCGTTCCGGCTCCTGGGGCAGGTGCCCGACGGTCGCGGTGGGCGGGCTGAGTCGGACGCTGCCGGCCTCGACCGGCAACAACCCGGCGAGGGTACGCAGCAGCGTCGACTTGCCGGCCCCGTTCGGCCCGACCAGGCCGACCACGTCGCCGGGAGCGACAACCAGGTCCAACCCGGCGAAGAGTGAGCGGTCGCCGTGCCCGGCGGCCAGGTCCTTGACGATCATCGTGGCGCTCATCAGGACGGCAGCCTATCCGGCTGCCGGCATACCAGCCGACGGCAGCGGGCAGACTCAACGGCGTGGTGACCACACTGGCGATCGACTGCGGCGGCGGAGGCATCAAGGCCTCCGTGCTGGACGAGGCGGGCACGATGCGGGCCCGACCGTTGCGGGTGCCCACCCCGTACCCGTTGCCACCTGCGTTGTTCGTCCGGACCCTGGTGGATCTGGGCGGACGCCTACCGACGGCGGACCGGCTCACCGTCGGCGTACCCGGGATGATCCGACACGGGGTGGTGGTCGCCACGCCGCACTACGTGACCCGGAGCGGCCCGCGTAGTCGCGTCGACCCGGACCTGCTCGCCGAGTGGTCCGGCTGGGACGCGCGGGGAGCGCTGGCCGACGCCTTCGGGGTGCCCGCACTGGTGCTCAACGACGCCGAGGTGCACGGTGCCGGGGTGGTCGCCGGCACCGGCTGCGAGCTGGTGCTGACCCTCGGGACGGGGCTGGGCAGCGCGCTGTTCGACGGCGGGGTGCTCGCACCGCACCTGGAGCTGTCGCACGCGCCGGTGCGGTGGGGCACCACCTACGACACGTACGTGGGTGAGCCGGAACGTCGGCGGCTCGGCGACGCCTTCTGGTCCCGCCGGATCCGGCAGGTGGTGGACGGGCTGCGTCCGGTGTTCCGGTGGGACCGGCTCTACCTGGGCGGGGGCAACTCCCGACTGATCCGGCCCGAGCAGCTCGCCCGGATGGGCGACGACGTGGTGGTGGTGCCGAACACCGCCGGAATCGTCGGCGGTGTTCGCGCCTGGGAGCTTTCCGCCGGACGTCGGGACGCCCGTACCTGACCCGATCTCGACCTTCGGGAACAGTCGCTAAACGCCCAGCGTTGTGCCAGCGTCGGAACAGGTGACGGTGCGACCCGAGGAGGTTGGCAGATGGATCTTCTGGCGGACTACCGGCGGGCGACCATGTTCTTCGAAACCGGCGACCCGAGCGGAGCGGCCCGACTACTGGAGCCGATCGTCGACGCCGAACCCGGCAACGCGGCCGTCCGGCAGTTGCTGGCCCGGGCGTACTTCCAGTCGGCCCAGCTCAACCGGGCCGAGGAGCACCTGCGCGAGCTGGTCGACCGGGACCCGAGCGATCACTACGCACACCACGTGCTCGGTCGGACGCTGGAGCGGCTGAACCGACACACCGACGCGCTGCGGCACCTGCGGATCGCCGCCGCGATGTACGCGGCCAACGACGACTACCGGACCGCGCTGGAGCGGGTGGAGACCCGAGTGGGCGGCACACGCTGAGCGTGGACCGGTGACGTGACAGGGGCGGTCCTCCGGGGCCGCCCCTTCGTCGTCCGGCCAGCGGGCTCTTCGTCGCCCGGCGGGCGGTCCGCCGGGCGTGCCTAGGATGGCGACATGGGACCTGACCGGCCGGGGGCTGCGGCATGAAGCTCAAGCTGGACCTGCACGAGATCTTCAACAAGGGCCAGGACATCGACCGTGCGCTGCGCGGGATCATGGACGAGGCGGTGGCGAAGAAGGCCACCCTCGTCGAGATCATCCCCGGCAAGGGGTCCGGCCAGCTCAAGAAGCGGGTGCTGCGGTTCCTCGACCAGAAGGACGTCAAGCAGCTGTACCACCGGGTGGAGAAGGACTCGAAGAACTTCGGCCGTCTCTTCGTCCACTTCCGCTGGAAATAGTTCAGATGGGCCAATGGTGGCGCTCGGGGTCTATCGGGGAAGTGGGTTGGCGACGTAGACGCCCTTGCCCTGCCGGCCGTCGATCAAGCCCTCGGCCTTGAGTAGGAGCATGGAGGCGCGGATCACCGTGTTGCTGACGTCGTAGTGCTCGCAGAGTGCAGCGAACGACGGCAGCTTGTCGCCCGGCTTCAACTGGCCGGAGCTGATCTGCTCGCGGATATCTCGGGCGACCTGTAGGTACGCAGCTTCAGACATTGGTGGTGCTCCCAGCTTGGCGGCTGGTGCAAGGAGACCACATCTCTGGCTCGACTTACAACGCTATGTGTCGTAGCTGTTGACCCTGCGCACATTGCGTCCTAAGTTGCTTGTGGGGCTACCCAGCTTGGCGGCCGGGTCGTCCTGCCGTGGGTGCCCTGTCTCCGGACACCGCTGACCGGGTGCCCACGGAACCCCAGGCGTCGGCGGGAGGCATCGTGACCAGACCGAACGGTGCAACTGCCGCAACCGCGGGCACCGGCGACGCTGCCAGGGATTCCGGTGCTAGGCGGCCGCGATTAGAGAGCGCCCAGCGGCGCGTTTCGTACGACGAGTACGTCATCGCGGTGGCGCTCACCCTGGCGCGCCGTCACCGGCCTGTCTGGTCCTGGCGGCACTGGCGACGCATCTGTCGGTGCGGTACCGACCTGCCGTGCAGAAGTCGCCACCGCATCCCGATCAGTAGCCGTCACTGGCCGAGTCAGGACGAGACACAATGACGAGCCACCTCGCGATCACCCCGGCCTGGATCTGCGCCGGTTGCGGTGCTGACTGGCCATGCGACACCCGCCGCCGAGAGCTGCAAGCGGAGTACGACAGAGCGCCGGTGTCACTTGCCCTCTACCTGGCGGCTCAGTTGGTTGATGCCGCCCAGGACCTGGCCCACGTTTCCGCCGGCCAGCTGCACTACCGCTTCCTGGGTTGGACCCGGTGAGCATCCTCCGGCGGGGTGACGAGAAGTTCCACTACAGCGACGGCTCCCACAGGTGGATCCCGCCGGACCCCGACTACGACCAGGAAGTCTGGGACGAGCAGATTCGCCAGCACAAACACGGCCACCTGCGGAACGAGCGTCCGAAGATCCGTATCCAGCGCCTGATCTGATGCGAGCAGCGGCGGTCAGAGGCTGGCGGCGAGGAAGCCGCAGACGGCCAGCGGAAGTACTGCGGACAGCGTGCCCACCACTGCCGACGAGCGGATCCGGGCGCGGGAGACGAGCACCGCGAGCATTGCCAGGCTGACCAACAGCGCGAGGAACAGCGCGGGCGTGGCCACGTAGAGCAGGAAGAGCAGCGCCCGCGACCGCTCGGACTCGCATACCTCGCCGCAGCCTGCCGTGACCGAACCGGAAAGCGTGCTGAGGAACAGTCCGAACGACGCGATGACGGCCACGTACCAGCCGGCCAGCACCAGGAAGGATGAGCGCGCGTCAACGAGATGGGTGCGTGACGGCGCCAGAGTCATGGGCGAAGTATCCGCCGTTGAGTGAGCGGGGTCAGCCCCTCGATGGCGTCGGCCGGAAGCTGTGGGGCACCACCACATGCGTCAGGACCCGATCTCTGCGACCATCGTGTCGGCGTCCTCGAAGGACTCGACCGTGCGGAACCCTTCGGCGGCGTACAGCCTCGCGGCGAAGTTCGCCCGCTCTACGCTCAGCGACACCGTGCGGATGCCACGTTCTCGTGCGGCGTCCAGAACAGAGCGCAGAAGCAGCCGACCCGCACCCCGGCCCCGCCAGGCTTCCACCACGCCGATAGTCAGCTCTGGAACGTCGTCACTCACGTACCCGTAGCCCGGATCGGCGGCGGTCAGGTACCGGAACCAGGCCGCGCCGACGGGCCGATCAGCCGGGTCCGCCGCAACCAGACCGAAGTCGGTTGGCCGCATCCAGCCGGTGACATAGTGGGCCAGCGCGGGATTCGCCAGGATCTGCTCGCGAGACCAGTTGCGCTCGGGCAGCCAGTTCACGGCCTCCACGAGCATGTCGACCAGGAATTCGGAATCAGCCGAGGTGGCTGCGCGGATGCCGAGGTCAGTCACCGCCGAAGCCTCGCACACAAGATCGGACAGAGCCAGGATCCTGCCGTCCCCAAGCCGTCCAACGCGGCACAGCAGCCCATTTTTCGTCAGCGAGACGGTCCGCCAGCAGGTCTGGACGTAAAGCAAACCGCGCCATCCGGTCGGATTCCTGACTTCGAGCACTGCCAATCCGGCCTTGGCGGCCAGCCGTGTTCAGAACTGTCCCAAATCTCCGTAAAGCGCAAAAGATCAAGCGCGCGACGCACCCCGGGCCGCCGCTACGATGCAGCCTCCGAGGCGCGTCACAATGGGCGGAGAGCGCGGATGCTTGGTCCTAAGAGAGCGGTGAGGACAAAGACGGCCATCTGGCGCTACAAGCTCTGGCGTTACCGGCTGACCACCGTGGGCCTGGCTCTAGCCTCGTTCGGGTTGGCGACATCCCTGGTGAACCTGCCACGGCCAGTCAGTGTGGTTGCTGGCCTCGCCGGCGCTACTCTCTCCCTCATGGAGACCCGAGCCAACCGTCGCCGCGCACGAGAAGTGCGATTTCAGCCGCGGAAGGGCGACAGCTACCGGGATGTGATTGGCGATTCGGTGGACCTCGGGCCAAGCGTGGAAAGCGCCCGCGACGTTGGAATTCTACTGTCGCGTGAAAACGTCGAACTGCGTAAGCGGCCCATCCGGGCCATCGTGCAGACGCCCGACTACAAGCTTCCTCGCGACCTGAAGACGTGGTCGCTCGACTTCCTGGCGCACCGTTCGAGGACGGGGAAGATATATAACGACAGTGCGCTCTGTCTGGCCTCGGACCTGTTGAGCGAGGATGTCGTCAAGCTGAGAGCGGGCCACTATTTCGATTTCATGTGCAGCAACCTGCTCGCGCCGTTGGACATCTGGGAGGTGGGGCGGAAGAGCCCAGCGCTTCGAGGAAGGGACCTCATCCTCGACTCGGACGGCCGGCTGATCTCCTTCAAGCGCAGTCGTCTCGCGAACCTGATCGGTGTGTCGACGCTGGCTTTCACCACGGACGGACAGTTGCTCGTTGTCGCGCAGACCGAGGACAACATCGGCAGTCCCGGATTGCTCGCTCCGTCCGGCTCGGGGGCATTGGAACCCCGGGACGTGCCCCGGAACCCGGCGGACTGGACGATTCAGAGGATCGTGATAAACGGAGCCGAACGCGAGTTGCGGGAAGAGTGCCACCTGACCGAACGGGAGATAAAAGACAGCTCCCTGGTTGGTCACGGTCGCTGGATCAGCCGGGGAGCCATGCCGGAGTTCTGCGCCGTGACTCTCCTGAACCTTACCGGTGATCAGGTGCTCGACCGTTCACCACGGCGAGTGGAGCGCTCCTACGTACACGAATTCATGCCGGTCGGCCTCGCACCCCGGCGGCTCTGGGATCCCAGTCGACCGCTTGACATGCTCCTTCAGCACCGACAGGCGGTTTCCTGGCCGCTGGCACTCGGGCTCGCCTGCCTGGCGGAGTGCATCGCGGACGAGTCTTGGCCTCTCCGCAATGAATTGTTGGCACGCTTGGAGGGGTAGTTGGCGGCGTTTCGGCCGCCGCGAATATTTCGGTGGTCCGGCGGGGCGGATCACCCCGCCGGACCACAGTTCTGTCGGTCAGATGGGATAGGTACGGGCAACCGCCAGCATCTCCGAGCTGTGCGATCCGACGACGCCGACGGCCGGCGGGCGGGGCCGGAAGCCGGGCAGCGCGTCCAGACCGTCACTGGCGTCCATCGCTCGCAGGGCGACCGGGCCGTCACCCGAGCCCGTCGGGTACATCGTCAGCGCGATTTCGACCCCCTCCGCTGGTGGTGCGTGGAACACCAGGCCGAAGCCCCAGGGCTTCTGCGTCGCCATCCGGGCAACGTCGTACTGCCGTCCGTTCACCGTCGCCGACGTCACCTCCGTCGGTCCGTTCACGTGCAGCGTGAGCAGGCGGACCGGGCGCTGCGGGAGGACACGCACCCGCACCAGCCGTTCATCACCGGAGCGGGTGTCGGAGAGCACCTCCACCTTCGGTGCCGGCAGGTTCGCCGCCGGTGCCGGCCCAGCCCGCAGCTCACCGTCGCCGAGTCCGGGGAAGTCCTCGACCGTGGTGACCCCGTCCACGTAGCCGTCCGTCCACGGCTGCGGGTCACTCTCGTGGCTGAGCCAACGGGCCTGACCGGTGCCGGCGTCCATCGCGTACATCAGGTGGGTGGGCGCGGGGTGCGCGGCGTCGAAGCGGTCGACGGCCAGCCCGACCCCGGCGAGCACCAGCGCCGCCACGGCGGCGGCCCCGGCCGGGAGCGCGCCGAGCCGCCGGGCCCGCAGCGCCAGCAGCCCGCGCTGGCCACCGGCCTGCGGGTGCAGCAGGTCGACCACCGGCAGGGCGACCAGGCCGAGCAGCACCGCGACCAGCGCGGCAACCCCGCCCATGCCCATCCCCAGCGCGGGGAAGAGCAGCACCACGGTGGGCAGCAGGATGAGCACGCCGACGGCCGCGGCGGCGGTCACCGCCACCACCGGCCACGGCCCGGTCTGCCGGGTACGCAGTGCGACCAGCCCACCGAGGGCACCGGCCAGCGCCGGCAGGGTGGTGAGGTACGCCCCGCCGGGCACCGCCACGGCGAGCAGCACGCCGAGCAGCGCCAGCCAGGCCAGCCCGCCGACGGCGAGCGCGGCCGGGCCGATCCGACGGCGGGTCAGCGCGTACCAGGTGAACAGGATGGCGACGGCGAGCGCCAGCACGGCCAACCGGTACCAGATTGGCCGGTACGGGTCGAGCAGTTCGGCGTACCCCGGTCGGATCGTGGTGATCGCCAGCCAGAGCAGCTGGGCGGCGGCCGGCGCGGCGACGATCGGCACCAGGGCCAGCCCGAAGCCGGCGGCCAGCCGGCCGATGCTGGCCCGGCCCTGCCGACGGGTCAGCCAGCCCAGGGCCGCCACCGCGATCACCGCGAGCAGGGCCAGCGGCAGGGTGAGCGTGCCCGGGTAGCGGACCAGGCCGCCGGGGACCGGGAAGTAGGTCGCGTCGTGCCCGGAGCCCAGGTCGGCCAGGTCGGTCTCGCCGAACTCCCGAGCCAGACCCAGCGCGTTGTCCCCGTGCTGCTGGAGGCTGCCCCGGTCCATCGCCGCCGGAGTGTCCAACGGTGTGTGGTAGATCGCCCCGCCGTCGATGTACGCCGAGTTCAGCCCGACGAACTTCTGGTCCAGGAACGCGGTGAAGTCGGTGTCGTTGGGCAGCGCGCGGTAGATCTCCACCGCGAACGAGGTGCCGACCGGATGCGGGGCGGCCCGGCCGAAAGCGTCCACCAGCTTCGCGTTGTTCCGGGACGTCTCGAACATGATCACCGGGCCGGTGGAGCCCCGGGCCTCCAGGTTGAGCACCACCCCGCCGTCGGCGGCCAGCGGGTGACTGGCGGCGAACGCCGACGCGCCGCACAGGCACGCCTCCTCGGCGTCGGTCAGCACGAAGACGATGTCGTTGCGCGGGTGGGGGCCGGTGGTGAGCGCGCGGGCCACCTCCAGGATGGCCGAGGTGCCGGCGGCGTCGTCGTTGCCGCCCGGCCCGGTCTGTACCGAGTCGTAGTGGGCGACCAGGAAGATCCGGCCCGTCGACGCGGTGCCGGGCAGCCGGGCCACCACGTTGCGGACGCGGGCGAAGGTAGCCCCGCCCGCCGCCCCGCTGAGCTGGCCGGCCTCCGGTGCCACCGTGTCCTGCACCTCGGTCTCCAGACCCAGCCCGCGCAACTGCTGCTCGATGTGCGCGCGTACCTGGTCGTTGGCCGGGCTGCCGGCGACGTGCGTCCGGGCCGCGATCACCTGGACGTCCTCGTACGCCCGGCCGGCGCTGAACTCACCCGCCGGCGCGTCCGCCGGCTTCGGCGTCGGGGTGCGCAGGTCGAGCAGGCTGCCGGCGCCGACGGCGGCCAGCGCGACCAGGGCCGCAGCGGCGGCCAGGAGCCGCCGGCGAGGTCGCGTCAACGCCCGGTCGGCCGGGGGTACGCCCCGAGTCGGGCGGGGCGGCGTGCCCGTCGTGACCGGGGTGGTGGGTGCGCCCACGGGAACTCCTCGGGGGGTGGTGGGGCCTGGGGTGGCACCATCCTGCCCCTCGGTGCCCGCCGACGGGATGGCCGGTACGCCCTACCTCGACCGCCGCCCGGTCCGTCATGCGGGCGGGCAGTGACGCGGTCCATCCCCCTCCCCGCCCGCGCCGGAGGCACCGTGTTGTGTGCGACCGTTGTGTAATACAGGATCAGCAGGGCACTCGGAAGGAGCCCGACATCACCAGCGAACTCCCGCGCCTCGCGGCGGTGACCCGGCCGACCCGGGGACCCGGTCTGACCGGTTCCCCCGTCGTGCCGTACCCGCATGGCGGCCTGGCGCGGCACGCCAACCTGCCACCGGGTGAGCGGTTGCGGGTGTTGCTGGTGGAGGACGACGAGGGCGACGCCTTCCTGGTCGGTGAGCTGCTCGCCGAGACGAATTCGATGATCGACCTGCTGGTCGCCACCAGCCTCCGGGAGGCGCGGCAGCGGATCGGCGACGTGGACTGCGTCCTGCTCGACCTGGGCCTGCCCGACGCGCAGGGGCTGGACGGGCTGCGCCAGGTGCTGGAGATGTCCAGCGGCGCTGCGGTCTGCGTGCTGACCGGCCGCTCGGACGAGCACCTGGGCGTCGTAGCGGTCGCCGAGGGTGCGCAGGACTACCTGGTCAAGGGTCAGGTCGACGGGGTGTTGCTGACCCGGGCGCTGCGCTATGCCGTGGAGCGTAAGCGCGCCGACGAGAACGCCCGCCGACTGCGCGAGGTCGAGCTGCGTCAGGCCGAGTCGGCCCGCCTCGAACGCGGCCTGCTGCCACAGCCATTGATGACTACCGACCAGGTGGCGGTGCACACCTTCTACCGGCCCGGCCGGCACGCCGCGCTGATCGGCGGGGACTTCTTCGACGTGGTGCAGACCCGCCCGGACCGCCTCGACCTGATCGTCGGCGACGTCTGCGGGCACGGCGTGGACGAGGCTGCGCTCGGCGTCGAGCTGCGGGTGGCCTGGCGGGCCCTGGTGCTCGCCGGAGTGCCGGACGACGAGGTGCTGCCCGCGCTGGAGCAGGTGCTGATGAGCGAGCGCCGCCTTCAGGAGATCTTCGCGACGGTGGCCACCACCAGACTGGACCTGGACGCCAACCGGGCCACCGTCCGACTCGCCGGGCACCCGCCGCCACTGCTGCTGTCCGGCGGCCGGGTCGCCCCGGTGGCCGCGCCCGGTGGCCGACTGTTGGGTGTACGCCCCCGCCGGCCGATCGCCTACGACCTGGAGTTCGACACCGATGACTGGTCCCTGCTGATGTACACCGACGGCCTCATCGAGGGGCGGGTGGGCGAGGGCAACGAACGCCTCGACGTGCCGGGCCTCAGTGGGTTGCTGGACGAGCCGGCCAACCGCGAGGTGTCGCTGCCCGAGTTGCCGGCCTGGCTGGTCGGTCGGGCCGAGCGGCTCAACGGGGGCCCGCTCGCCGACGACGTGGCCATGCTGCTGGTCAGCCGGGGTGGTGGCCGGTGAAGCCGGTGGTCGGCGGCTGGAGTCTGCGCCGCCGGGTCATCACCCTGCTCACCGTCGTGGGCTTCCTGTTGATCGGCCTGGCCGGCGCGGAGGCGGCGATGGCCGCCCGCAACCGCACCCAGATCGACGCGGTCCTGAACCAGACCGGCCCGTTGCGGGTGCAGTCGCAGGAACTGCTCAACGCCCTGCTCGACCAGGAGACGGCAGTCCGTGGGTACGCGGTCAGCGGTAAGCCGGCCGACCTGGGCCCGTACCGGGACGGGCTCGCGCAGGAGCAGAGCGTCGTCGCCTCGATGCGGTCGCTGCTCCACGACTATCCGCAGATCGGCCAGGAGATGCGGATAGTCGAGGAACGCGCCACACAGTGGCGGCAGTCCGTGGCGGAGCCGGTGATCACCACCACCGAGCGGAGCGGCACCCGCGCGGGTCAGGCGTTGATCACCGACCAGGCCCGGCAACAGTTCGACCAGCTCCGCGCGGCGGTGAACGACCTCCAGGCGGAGATCCTCAGCGCCCGGGAGCAGGCTGCCGACAACGTGCGGACCAGCAGCAACGTGCTGGTCGTCCTGCTGATCGTCGCCGCCCTGGTGGTGGTCGTGGCCGGCGCGGTGCTGCTGCTCTCGCTGGACCGGATGGTGATCCGGCCGCTGACCGGCCTGGCCACCCAGGTCCGCGAGGTCGCCGAGGGTGACTACCAGCACCGCATCGCCACCGTCGGCCCGCCGGAGTTCATCCAGCTCGGCGACGACGTGGACGCGATGCGTCAGAAGATCGCCGCGGATCTGGCCGAGGTGCGGGGTGCCCGCGAGCGCATCGAGTGGGTCAACAGTCAGCTCCAGAAACAGGCCGAGGAGCTGACCCGGTCCAACCGTGACCTGGAGCAGTTCGCGTACGTGGCCTCGCACGACCTGCAGGAGCCGCTGCGCAAGGTCGCCAGCTTCTGCCAACTGCTGCAACGCCGCTATGCGGGGCAGTTGGACGAGCGGGCCGACCAGTACATCGCGTTCGCGGTGGACGGCGCTCAGCGGATGCAGCGTCTGATCAACGACCTGCTCGCGTTCTCCCGGATCGGCCGGCTCACCACCGGCTTCGTGGAGGTCGACCTGAACAAGGTGATGGGCGACGTGGCCGGTCAGACCGAGGCCGCCCGGCAGTACGCCGATGCTGAGCTGACCTGGACCGAGCTGCCGGTGATCTCGGGTGAGGAACCGCTGCTCACCAACCTGTTGGCCAACCTGGTCAGCAACTCGATCAAGTTCCGCCGGGCGGACGTGCCGCCCAGGGTGCACATCTCGGCCCGTCTGGTGGGCACCGAGTGGGAGATCAGCTGCGAGGACAACGGCATCGGGATCGAGCCGGAGTTCGCCGACAAGATCTTCGTTATCTTCCAGCGCCTGCACTCGAAGGACGCGTACCCCGGCACCGGCATCGGGCTGGCCATCGTCAAGAAGATCGTCGAATACCACGGCGGCCGGGTCTGGGTGGACACCGACGTGGCAGAGGGCACCGCGATCCGCTTCACCCTGCCGGCCCTTCCGGCGGACGTGGAGGCGGCGGCTGCCGCCGTCGACTCGCCGGACCAGCCGGCGGCCCTGACAGCGGGCGACACGACGTCCCCGAACGAGACTCCGGCAGCGCTGCCCGAGCAGTCCGGCGGGTCGGACCGGCCGGACCGGGCCGACGAGCCGTCGGGAAGCGGTAGAACGGGTGACATGAGGGAGACGGTGGGATGACCGCGCCGGCGGATGGCAAGAGCCCGATCGAGGTCCTGCTCGTCGAGGACGATCCGGGTGACGTGTTGATGACCCAGGAGGCGTTCGAGGAGCACAAGCTGCGCAACCGGCTGACCGTCGTCTCCGACGGCGCCGAGGCGCTCGCCTACCTGCGGCGGGAGGGCCAGTACGCCGACGCGGTCGCGCCCGACCTGATCCTGCTCGACCTCAACCTGCCCCGCCGCGACGGCCGGGAGGTGCTGGAAGAGATCAAGAAAGACCAGGAGCTGCGCCGGATCCCGGTGGTGGTGCTCACCACCTCGCAGGCCGACGAGGACATCCTGCGCAGCTACCAGCTGCACGCCAACGCCTACGTGACCAAGCCGGTGGACTTCGAGCGTTTCATCTCGGTGGTCCGCCAGATCGACGAGTTCTTCGTCAGCGTGGTCAAGCTGCCGCCGCGTGGCTGACACCCTGCTCGACGATGTTGGCGACCTCCTCCGCGAGGCCGCCGACCAGGTCGTGCTGCCCCTGTTCCGCAAGCTCGACGACGACGACGTGTCGGAGAAGGCGCCCGGTGAGGTGGTCACCGTCGCCGACCGTCGGGCCGAGGAGTTGCTCTCGGCGGGGTTGCGTCGGCTGCGGCCGGGCTCGATGGTGGTCGGCGAGGAGGGCGTCGCCGACGACCCGGGGCTGCTGCGGCACCTGCGCGACGGCGGGGACGTCTGGTTGGTCGACCCCGTCGACGGCACCGCCAACTTCGCGGCGGGTCGCCGGCCGTTCGCCCTGATGGTGTCGCTGCTGACCGACGGACGACCGGCCGCCGGCTGGATCCTCGACCCGCTCGCCGACACCCTCGCCGTCGGCTCGGCGGACGAGGGCACCCTGCTCAACGGCCGGCCGGTGGACCGCACCGCCTCGACCCCACCGCTCGGCGAGCTGCGCGGGGCGGCGATGACCCGGTTCCTGCCGCCGGAGACCCGGGACCGGGTCCGAGCTGGCGGCCGGCAGCTCGGTGAGCTGCTGCCCGGCCAGCACTGCGCCGGCCGCGAGTATCTGGACATCCTCACCGGCGAGCAGCAGTTCGTCCTCTTCTGGCGCACCCTGCCGTGGGACCATGCCCCGGGCACCCTGCTGGTCCGCGCCGCGGGTGGCGTCGCCCGCCGGTTCGACGGAGCCGACTACCACCCGGCCGACGACGACCGCGGTCTGCTCGTGGCCGCCAACGAGCAGGTCTGGGCCGAGGTACGCGACGCCCTTCTCGACCGCTGATCCGCGCACTGCGCGACGACGATGAAACGCTCTGTCGACATCTGGGCGGCCCGGTGGTCAGGGGGCTGGTCAGCAGGCCGCAGTCCGGTATCGTGACCGGCGGTCTCCGCCAGCAGGCCGCCGACCGGCGCCGGCGGGGACGCCGCCGCCCAGTTGGTTCACCGGGGGCCGGCGGTCGACGGAAGGACGCTTTCGTGCCCAGGACCATGCTTCGCCCGCGGCTCGGTCGCCGCGCCCTGTTCGCTCTGCTCGCCACCGCCGCGCTGGTGCTCGGGGGTGCCGCCGTGCCCGCGTACGCGGAGCCGGGCGAGGGTGGCAGCAAGAAGCTCCAGGACGCGTTGGAGCTGACCGCCAAGGGGCACATCGAGGCGAAGGCCAAACTGGACAACTCCAAGCGTCGCCAGACGGCGCTGGCCGGCGAGCTGACGACGGTCGAGGGTCGACTGGTCGGGCTGACCGACCAGGTGGGCGAGGTGGCCGCACAGTCGTACCGGGTCGGCCGGCTCACCCCGGCGACGATGTTGCTCAACACCAGCACCCCGCAGGCGTTCCTGGAACGCGTGAGCGACCTCGACCTGATGGCCCAGCGCGATGCCAAGCGGCTGCGTGACCTCGTCGAGGCCAAGCAGCAGGCGCAGCAGGCCAAGGTCGCCATCGACGCCGAGGTCCGCGAGCAGCAGAAACAACTCGCCGTGATGGCGAAGAAGAAGAAGGAGGCCGAGGCCGCGCTCGCCGAGGTCAGCTCGGGCAGCAGCAGCGGTTTCAGCGGCGGCAGTTCCGCCTCCGCGACGCCGGCCCCGCGTAACTCGGACGGGTCCTGGCCGTCGGAGTCGTGTTCGGTGAAGGACCCGACCACGTCCGGCTGCATCACCCCGCGCACTTTGAACGCGCTCAAGCAGACCCAGGCGGCCGGCTACAAGCGGCACGTCTCCTGCAAGCGCAGCGGTGGTGGTGGCGAGCACCCGAAGGGGCGGGCCTGCGACTTCTCGGCCGCCACGAACGGCTTCGAGGACAAGAACGCGACCGGCGGCGACAAGGCGTACGGTGACAGTCTGGCCGCCTGGCACGTGCGCAACGCCGACCGTCTGGGCGTGCTCTACGTGATCTGGTACCGGCAGATCTGGCATCCCGGCACCGGATGGCGGTCGTACAGCGGCAGCGGCAGCCCCGCCGCATCCCACACGAACCATGTTCATCTCTCGATGTACTGACCCGAAGCACCAGCTTCGCTGCGTACCATCGCGACGATGAGCTCCCCACCGTCCGACGTAGCGGCCCCTCCAGCTTCCCCGGCCTCGCCCGTTCCGATCACCGGCCGGGCGTTGCCGAACGGCCTGGCCGCCTTCCTGGTCTTCTTCTCCAGCGGCGCCGTGCTGGTGCTGGAGACCGTCGCGCTGCGACTGGTCGGCCCGTACGTCGGGGTGACCCTCCAGGTGACCAGCTCGGTGATCGGCATCGCGCTGGCCGCCATCGCGTACGGGGCGTGGTCGGGTGGCTGGCTGGCCGACCGGCGCAACCCGCGTGGCCTGCTGGCACCGGCGCTGGTGCTGGCCGGCATCGCCACCGCGATCACCCTGCCGGTGGTCCGCTACGCCGGTGAGGTGCTGCGCGGCGGGGCGGCCAGCGGCATCCTGCTGCTGGTCGCGCTGGCCGTGTTCGTGCCGGCCGCGCTGCTGGCCGCGGTCACCCCGCTGGTCGTGAAGCTTCAACTCGCCGACCTGCGCCGCACCGGCCAGGTGGTCGGTCGACTCTCCGGAATCGGCACCCTCGGGGGGATCACCGCCACCCTGCTCACCGGCTTCGTGCTGGTCGCCGCACTGCGCAGCACGGTCATCCTGCTGACCCTCGCGGTGGCGCTCGGGCTGGTCGGCATCGGCCTCGGCTGGTACCTGCGCCGGCAGGAGCCCACCGAACTTCCCGGTCCGGCCCGGACCCGGGCCGCGTTGGCCGTCCTCGGCCTGGTCGGGGCGGGGCTGACCACGGTGGCACCGAACCCCTGCGACATCGAGACGGCGTACCACTGCGCCCGGGTCGCCTCCGACCCGAACCGGCCCACCGGGCGGACGCTGCTGCTCAACTCGGCCCAGCACTCGTACGTGGACCTCGCCGACCCGAAGCACCTGGAGTACGCGTACACGAAGTGGATCGGCGCGGTCGCCGACGTCGCCGCACCCACCGGGAAGCGACTGGACGCGCTGCACCTGGGCGGCGGCGGGTTCACGATTCCGGTCTACCTCACCGCCACCCGGCCGGGCACCGAGAACGTGGTGTTCGAGATCGACGGCGGGCTGGTCGAGCTGGGTGAGCAGGAGTTGGGCGTACGCACGGGGCCGGACCTGCGGGCGGTGGTGGGTGACGCCCGGATGCTGGTCGCCGGCGAGCCGACGGACAGCCGTGACCTGGTCGTCGGTGACGCGTTCGGTCACCTGGTGGTGCCGTGGCACCTGGCCACCCGGGAGATGGCGGCCGAGGTACGACGGGTGACCCGCCCCGGCGGCGTGTACGTGCAGAACGTCATCGACTACCCGCCGCTGCGGTTCATCCGCGCCGAGCTGGCCACGGTGGCGGCCGAGTTCCGGCACGTCGCGTTGATCGCGCCGCCGGAGGCACTCGCCGAGCAGCAGGGTTCCAACTTCCTCATCGTCGGCTCGGACGCGCCGCTGCCGCTGGACGCCGTCCGCGCCCGGCTGAACGAGGTGGACCCCACGGTCAGCCTGCTCTCCGGTGCGGAGCTCACGGAGTTCGTCGGCTCGGCGCTGGTGTTGACCGACGACTACGCCCCGGTGGACCAGCTCTTGGCGACCGCCTGATCGGGTGACTTTCCTGACCGATTCCGATCCTTCAGGTGTAGGTGTGTCGTACCTGGGCAACAACGGCCACCATGGGCGGTGGGGACCGGAAGAGCGCGCAACTCCTCGATGAGCGGTACCGGCTCGTCGAGCAGCTCGGCGCGGGCGGCATGTCGGTGGTCTGGCGGGGTTACGACGAGGTGTTGGGCCGCCAGGTCGCGGTGAAGGTGCTGGCCTCCCGGCTGGCCAGTGACCGGGCCTTCCGGCACCGGATCCGGGTGGAGGCGCAGGCCGCCGCACGGCTCTGCCACCCCAACATCACCAACGTGTACGACTACGGCGAGTCCGAGCAGGTCGGCCTGACCGTGCCGTACGTGGTGATGGAACTGGTCGACGGCGCTTCGTTGGCCAGCCGGCTGGGCCGGGAGGGCCGACTGCCGTGGCGGGAGGCGGTGACCATCGGCGCCGAGGTCAGCTCCGCGCTGGCCACCGCGCACGCGCGTGGTGTGGTGCACCGCGACGTCACCCCGGGCAACGTGATGCTCACCCCGACCGGGGTGAAGGTCGTCGACTTCGGCATCTCCGCGCTGGTGGGGGAGAGCGAGAAGGGGCCGGACGGCGCGCTGCTCGGCACCCCCGCGTACCTCGCTCCGGAGCGGCTCGACAACGGCCAGGTGTCCCCGGCCACGGACGTGTACGCCGTCGGGCTGTTGCTCTACCGGATGCTCACCGGCCGGCTGCCCTGGCAGGCCAGCACGACCACGCAGATGCTGCGCGCGCACATGTACAACGAACCGGATCCGATGCCGCCGGTGCCCGGCCTGCCCGACGAGGTGACCGACCTGGTGCGGCGCTGCCTGGCCAAGCGGCCCGGTGACCGTCCGGCGACCGCCGAACTGGCCCGGACCCTCGCCGAGGCGGCCGGGATGCTCGCCGCCGTTCCGGTCTCGCCGGCCGCCGGCCCACTGGATCCGGTCGCGCTGGCCAACGCCGGCACCACCATCCTGCCCTGGTCCGCGGCGACCGACGCGCTGCCGCTGTCCCGCACCCGTAACCGGAGCCGGCGGCCGGACCGGCGTCGCCGGCGGGTGGAGGCCGGGGTGGCCGCCGTCGGCCTGATCGCGGTCACCGGCGCGATGTGGGGAGTCACCTCGCGCAGCCCGGCCAGTGGGGAAGACCGACCGACCACCGAGGCTCGGATGGGCCTGCCGCCGGGGCCGACCTGCGACGTGACGTACGTGCTGCGTGCCGACACCGGCAAGGATTTCGCCGCCGAGCTGACCCTGACCAACAGCGGGAAGCAGGAACTGCGGGACTGGACGATGAACTTCACGTTCCCCGGCCAGCAGACCGTGACGAAGGCCGAGCCGACGTCGGCGCAGCAGCAGGGAAGCTCGGTGCTGATCCGACCCGCGGCCCAGCGCACCACGCTGGCGCCCGGCGCCGCCGAGAAGTTCACCCTGTCCGGGACGTACGACGGGGCCAACCCGCTGCCGGTGGAGTTCCGGCTCGGCGACGTGACCTGCGGGGTACGCGTCTCCGGGGTGGCCGGCAGCGCGCCGTCCACCGCACCGGCGAGCACCGCGGCCACCACGAAGAAGGCCCCGCCGAAGAAGGCGACGACGCCCAGTGGCTCCGGCGGTGGCGGTGCCCAGAAGGCGAAGCCGCCGAAGCCCGTGAAGGGGCCGGCGAAGCCCGGCGACGCCAAGGGGTCGGGTGGTCCGGGAAAAGGGTGAAGGCCCCTGAGGGGCGCCGTGGGCCGAAGAGGTGACGGTCAGCGTCGATCGGCGAACCGTTGGACCTGGTCGATCCCACCCTCCACGATCAGCACTCCACCCTGGGCGAGGGCCGTGTCGTCCGAGGCGTACCGGAAACGTTCACCGGGCACCTTCGCGCCGATCACCCGGACCCCGGAGCGCTCGTCCGGGCGCAGGTCGAGCAGGGTGCGCCCGACGAGTGACTCCGGAACCCGGACGGTGGCGATCGCGAAGTCGTCGTCGAACTCGACGAAATCCAGCAGCCGGCTGACGATCAGGTGCGCGACCCGGTCACCGGTCTCCGCCTCCGGGAAGATCACGTGGTGCGCGCCCACCGACGAAAGGATCTTGGCGTGTTTCTGCGAGGTGGCCCGCGCCCAGATCTGCGGCACACCCAACTCGACCAACGCCAGCACGGTGAGGACGCTCGCCTCCACCGACGCCCCGATGGCCACCACCGCCCGGGCGAAACTGGCGACGCCGAGCTGACGTAGCGCCCCCTCCTCGGTCGAGTCGGCCTGGACCACCCGGTCGAGCTGGTCGGAGAAGCGCTGGACCTGGTCCGGGTTGCGGTCGACGGCCAGCACCTCGCGGTCCATCCGGGTGAGCGACGAGGCCAGGTGGCAGCCGAAGCGGCCCAACCCGATCACCACGATGCCGCCGCCGTCCGATCGTCTCGCGGACACCTCGACCCTCCTCGCTGCTAGCCGACAATTGGTTGTTCCTGGGGGTAGCGGTAGAGCCTGCGCCGGGTGTTCAGGGCGATCGCCGACCCCAGGGTGAGGGGCCCGACCCGGCCGACGAACATCAGCGCGGTGAGCACCAGTTGGCCGCTGGCCGGCAGTTCGGCGGCGAGACCGACCGTGAGCCCGGTGGTGCTGAACACGGAGGTGACCTCGAACAGGGCCGCGACGAACCGCACGCCCTCGGTGAGCAGCAGCAGGAGCATGGTCCCGGCCGCGACCAGCGCGACGCTGAGCAGAGCCACGGTGACCGCCTGTCGCTGGCTGGCGGTGGCCACCCGGCGGCGCCCGACCGTCACGTCCGGCTCGCCGCGCAACTCCGCCCAGATGGTGAACCCGAGCAGGAAGAACGTGGACACCTTGATGCCCCCGGCCGTGCTGGCACTGCCGCCGCCGATGAACATCAGCACGATCAGCAGCGGGTAGCTCTCCTCCTGAAGCTCGGCGATGTTCAGCACGCTGTAGCCGCCGGTGCGGCTCAACGCGATCTGGGTGAACGACGCGAGGACCTTGCCCGCGGCGTCGTACGAGCCGATGGTGCTGGCGTTGGTCCACTCGGCGGCGAGCAGGCCGGCGAAGCCCAGCAACAGCAGGGCGAGGCTGCCCCAGATGGTCAGCTTCGTGGCCACCACCCACCCCGCCGGCCTGCGCCACTCACGGGCGGCCTCGAACAGGGCGGGAAACCCGAGCCCTCCGACGATCCCCCCGAACGCCAGCGGCAGCGACACCCACGGGTCGCGGGCGAAGGCCAGCAGGCCGTCGCTGTAGAGCGCGAATCCACAGTTGTTGAACGCCTGGACAGCGTGGAACACCCCCGACCAGAGGGCCCGCCCCGGCCCGTAGTCGTACGCCCACCAGAGCCGGCCGGCGACCAGCGCGGTCATCACCGCCTCGCAGGCGAAGACGGTCAACGCGATCCGACGCAGTAACCGGGCCACGTCACCGATCCCGAACTCCGCGGTCTCGGCCTGCACCAGCAGCCGGTTGCGCAGGCCCAGTTGGCGCGAGACCACCAGGATGACCAGCGCCGCGGCGGTGAGGATGCCGAGACCGCCGAGCTGGGTGAGCAGGGTGATCACCACCAGGCCCGGCCCGGACCAGTAGTTGGGGGTGTCGTTGATCGCCAATCCCGTCACCGACACCGCCGAGGTGGCGGTGAACAACGCGGTGACCAGGGGTGGACGTTGGTGTTCGACGGTTGCCCAGCGCGCCATCAGCAGTCCGGTGCCCAGCAGGATCGGCACCAGGAACCCCAGCGGCACCAGCCGCACGGGGTTGCGGAGAAACCAGCGCACCAGACAATCTTCCTGTTCCGGGCGGGTCTGGGAGTGGGAACGCCCATTCCGGAGATTCACCTGCCGGTCAGTCGCCGACCAACTCCCGGCCAAGCGCGAGCGGTCTGCTTTCTGCGACACCCTTCGATGACAGGAGACGGCGTTGCGACGTACCCTCTCGACCCTCGGCGTGGCCGGCGCGTTGCTCGCCGCCGCCGTGGCCGTGCCCACCATGGCCGCCGCCGAGCCCTCGACCGGGGCCGACCGCACCCGGGCGAACGACCGCCCGATCGTGATCGGTCACCGAGGTGCCAGCGGCTACCGGCCGGAGCACACCCTGGAGGCGTACCGGTTGGCGATCCGGATGGGCGCCGACTACATCGAGCCGGACCTGGTGTCGACCTCCGACGGCATCCTGGTCGCCCGGCACGAGAACGAGATCTCCGGCACCACCGACGTGTCGACCCACCCGGAGTTCGCGGCCCGCAAGGCGACCAAGACCATCGACGGTGTCGCCGTGACCGGCTGGTTCACCGAGGACTTCACGCTGGCCGAGCTGAAGACGCTGCGAGCCAAGGAGCGACTGCCGCAGGTCCGGGTGGCGAACACCGCCTTCGACGGCCGCTTCGAGGTGCCCACCCTCCAGGAGGTCATCGATCTGGCCCGGACCGAGGGGCGGACACGGGGCCGCACCATCGGCATCTACCCGGAGACCAAGCACCCGACCTACTTCGCATCGATCGGCAAGCCGTTGGAGGAGCCGCTGCTGAAGGTGCTGCGGCAGAACAAGCTGGACCGCAAGAACTCGCCGGTCTTCATCCAGTCGTTCGAGACGGCGAACCTACGTCGGCTGAGCCGGCTCACCGACGTGAGGCTGGTCCAGCTGCTGGACGCCACCGGCCGCCCGTACGACTTCACCGTGGCCGGTGACACCCGCAGCTACCAGGACCTCGTCACGCCGGCCGGGCTCAGGTGGATCGCCGGGTACGCCGACGGCATCGGCGCGAACAAGAACCTGCTGGTGCCCCGGAACGCGGCCGGCGCCCTGCTCGCCCCCAGCAACGTGGTGCGCGACGCGCACCGCGAGCGGCTGCTCGTGCACTCCTGGACGTTCCGCGCGGAAAACCAGTTCCTCCCGGTGGACTTCCGGATCGGCACCGATCCCAACGCTCGCGGCGACATCACGGCCGAGTACGAACTCTTCCTCGGCCTGGGCCTGGACGGCGTCTTCAGCGACCACCCGGACACCGCCGTCGCCGCCCTCGCCGGCCTCGCCGGGAACTGACCCCTGCGCCCGTCGGCGGGGAACCTGCCCGCCGAGCCGACCTCGGCAAGGAGCTGATCCGCTCCGGCCGACCGCTGGGCCGATCACGCCCGGCCCACACGCTGGCCCGTCGTCCGCCACCCGGACGACGGGCCAGCGGCGCGTCCGCCTTCGAGCGGGGTGCCGAGCGCGGCCCGGGAGACCTGGCGGTGTGATCGACTCCAGGTCGGCGATCTGGGGGTGTCCGGCGCTCGGGACGGCACCACTTCGCCAACGTGGAGTCGATCATCGGGCGGGTACCACCTGAGGTGTCGCAATGGCTCACGTCGGCGGCGCGCAGCCGGCCGCCCCGGATGAGAGAACATGGCGGGCCGACACGCCGCGCAACCCTTCCCATGCGTACGGTTGTTCGACAGTATTGTCGCGTCGAGCGGAAGGAGCGGCGCATGGCGGATAAAAGCGCCATCGAGTGGACGGAAGCAACCTGGAACCCAACCACAGGTTGTGACCGCATCTCGTCGGGCTGCGACAACTGCTATGCGATGATCCTCGCGAAGCGCCTGAAGGCGATGGGCTCGGCCAAGTATCAGACTGATGGCGACCCCCGCACCTCTGGGCCGGGATTCGGGGTCGCGCTCCACCCCGACGCCCTCGATATCCCGCGACGCTGGCGTGATCCTCGAACCGTCTTCGTCAACTCGATGTCAGACCTGTTCCACGCGAGGGTTCCTCTCACGTACGTGCTGCAGGTCTTCGACGTAATGCGCGAGACGCCGCGTCACACCTTTCAAGTGCTGACGAAGCGCGCATCTCGGCTCGCCAAGGTTGCTCATGATCTGGACTGGCCGCCGAATGTCTGGATGGGCGTGAGCGTAGAAGACGACAGCCAGAGATCCCGAATCGACTTCCTTCGGCAGGTGCCGGCGGCGGTTCGATTCATCTCTGCCGAACCGCTGCTTGGCCCGTTGGCAGACTTGGACCTCTCTGGAGTCGACTGGCTGATCGCGGGTGGCGAATCGGGCCAGGGCTGTCGACCGATGGATGCTTCCTGGGTTGCCGACCTCCGCGACCAATGTGATCGGGCGAGGACTGCCTTCTTCTTCAAGCAGTGGGGTGGCCGCACACCCAAGGCCGGCGGGCGTCTACTCGACGGTCGAACCTGGGATGAGATGCCGACGCCGCGCCTACCCGCCGCCGCATAATCGCAGCCGGTCGGCCTTCCGCCGAGGTCCAGCATCTCAGAGTTGCCGGATGGGATCCTTCCAGAAGTCCCCGACGCCGCTGTGGTTGATGAGACCTTGACGGTGCAACGATTTGACCGCGTGCCGCGCATGACGCGTCCACGCCTGGCCAAGAACTCCCCGGTAGACCTCGGGCACTCGCTCTGCCAGCTGTACCGGGCTCGATTCCGCGAGCAGCCGAACGATGTTCCGCTCAACGACTTGCGCCACCCGCGGTAGTGCGCTGTTTACATGTGCCGTGCGATCGAACGGGAG
This sequence comes from Micromonospora sp. B9E7, assembly GCF_039871815.1. Lineage (NCBI taxonomy): Bacteria > Bacillati > Actinomycetota > Actinomycetes > Micromonosporales > Micromonosporaceae > Micromonospora > Micromonospora sp. B9E7. Next base: position 7,356 of record NZ_JBDPLX010000028.1, on the reverse strand, counting down.
TGACCCGAACAGGGTGTCGTGGCTCATCTGGCTGTCGTAGCGGGCTTCCTCTAAGTCCACGCCGGCTTGGCCCACGGCATCGGCGAAGTGCCAAGCGCCCTCTGTGTGTCTCGTAAACAGCATCAGGACATACTTCGGCGAGAGTTCCGGGCGCGGTCGGACCGGCATAGTGACCGCGCTATAGCTCGTTCCCGCCGTCAACCGCTTCTCGTACTCTGCGCCCACTTTCAGAGCTACCTCAGTCGCGGTCTCCTCATCCCGGTCACCGTTGACCCTGGCAAAGTGTTCCTGCCACCAGTCATCGCCGAGAAACCTCGTGAGGTGGTCGGCCGTCTTCTGTTCAGCAGGAGACAGTCGGCCACCCCGGGACCGCGCTACCTGGACCGCTCGTCCCATCCTCGCGATAGCAGAGACGCTGAAGTGAAGGAGCACCTCCGTCGGCGGGGAAGGAGGCCGACCGAGGAGCCCTGAGCGCACGAGTCCGAAATCGAGCGCCAGGCCAAACGGATCGAGGAAGGCAAAAAGTGAGGCCTGACGAGCAACCGAGAGGACCTCCGGCAAATGATCTGCCACGTCGCCCTGTCGGAGGATGCGCCTCGTCGAGCCGCCGCGCTGCTCTAGAACCCGTTGTAGGTTCGTGAAGTGGGAGGGATTCTTCTCCACGAAGAAGAGCAAGACGTTCCGAAAGCTCCTGACCGTGTCGGCACATCGAGACAGCAGCAGCGGCGATCCTTCCTCCCCTTCATCCTCGTACTCGCCTCGTCCCGCGTAGCCATCGAGGAAGACGACTGGTTTGCCTTGGCCGGTCTTCGAAGCGAAGACGACGGGGTAACGCTTCAGGATGCCGTGCTTGAGTACGGCAGCAGCCTTGCGCGACCGGAAGAAGTCGTCATGCGCCGACATTGGAGCCCCTTCACGTCACCATTGGTGATGTGAAGGTAGCGAAGAGTGCGGTCCGGTTTCGTCCTGCCGTTCGCGCAGAGGTGCGCCCCGGAATTCGTCACGCCGCCCACCAGCCCAAATAGCCGACGGCTGGCAGTTCGGCGCGGCGTCGGTGTCCTCGATCTGACAGTTGGACGAGTCAGTCCTGTGGGCGCTCAGCTACGTAGGTGCCGCGGCCGGGCTGGCCGGTGATCAGCTCGCGATCGTGAAGGAGCGAGAGCGCCCGCGAGGCTGTGTTCATGTGCACGGCATAGGTCTCGGCGAGCTCCCGGGTGGAGGGCAGCTTGTCGCCCGGCCTCAGTTCACCGCTCTTGATCTTCGCGGCAATCTCGTTGGCGATGCGACGATATGGGGCTTCTGCTGTGGGCATGGTGAGGACTCCGGTCGGTTCGGCGTCTTCGATCATGCCGGCCTACACCAGTTACTGCAACAGGCTGTGGTGTCGCTGCTTCGCAAGGTCGACCTACACAAGTATTTGGTGTAGGTTGTTGATGTCCGGCTCCGGTTGGTTCGGCAAACCCTCGGGGTTGCGGGCGTGAGGTGGGCTCCGCGTTCGTACCGCCGACGAGGGCTGCGGGCGTGGGGTCGGGTGGTCCGGTGTGCGTCCCCTATCCGCACACCGGGCCCCCTCCAGGCTGAGACGTTGGGAAAGGCGGTGATCGCGCGCATGGCGGGGGATCGGTTCGTGGTGCATCTACCGGTGGTTGCGGCAGACCTGCCTGGCGCGCTGCGGTTCGCGCGGGCGATCACCCGGGCGCTGGGTTTCCTCGCCGACGTGGACCGGGCCGAGACGACGGTGTCCGAGGAGGACGCTCAGTGCGTACGTCATAGGGTCTTCTGCGACAGCCTGCTCGACAGCCGTCGGCGCTGCCCGCGCGCGGCGGCCCACGACGGTCCCTGTGGTTGACCGAACGGGGCAGATGGGGCGAGGCGACACAGATCTCGGGTGGTCCGTGGAGGTTCAGGCCACCGGGAGCGCCGGCTCTCCGGTGGTCGTGCGGTCCGTTGTAACCTTCGGCCACCTCATTCCTGTTACTTGTGTGTTTCTGCCACATAGCTCGTGGGTGACGTCACTTCTAGCGTGGGCCGTCACGAAGAAGTTCTCTCCCTCCGAGTCCTCATGTGGAGTCGCAATGACGGTCCGGACGACGCGGCGGGTGTTCCTCTCCGCCGCCACGATGATGGCCGCGGCGCTGGCCGCCACGGCCTGTGGTAGCCCGCAGGACACCGCCACCGGCGGCGGCGACAGTGCCGCGCCGGTCAAGGTCGGCTTGGTGTACTCCCAGTCGGGTGCCCTGGCCAGCTACGGAAAGCAGTACATCGAGGGGTTCAAGGCCGGGCTCGACTTCGCCACGAAGGGAACCGGCAAGGTCGGCGACCGGAAGATCGAGCTGACCGAGGTCGACGACGCGGGTGACCCGGCCAAGGCGGTCTCCGCCGCGAAGGACCTGATCGGCAAGGGCACGAAGATCATCGCCGGCTCCACCGCCTCCGGTGTGGCACTCCAGGTCGCGCCGATCGCGGCGCAGAACAAGGTCCTGTTCATCTCTGGCCCGGCCGCCACCGACGCGGTGACCGGCGCGAACAAGTACACCTTCCGCTCCGGTCGGCAGTCCTACCAGGACGTGGTGACCGCCAAGTCGTTCATCGGCGACCCGACTGGCAAGAAGGTGGTGGTCTTCGCCCAGGACGGCGCGTTCGGCGACGCCAACGAGGCGGCCGTCAAGGCCGTCATCGGCACCGCGGGCGCCACCGTGAGCAGTGTCCGGGCCCCGGCCAGCGCCACCGAGTTCACCCCGTTCGCCAGCCAGATCAAGACCGCCAAGCCGGACCTGCTCTTCGTGGCCTGGGCCGGCACCACCGCCCCGGCGATGTGGCAGACCCTCGACCAGCAGGGCGTGCTCGCGTCCACCACCGTGGTCACCGGCCTGGACATCCGTGCCTCGTGGCCGACCTTCGGTGCCGCCGGCACCAAGATCTCCTTCCTGTCGCACTACTTCGACGGTGCCAGCGACACCGAGGCCAGCAAGGCGCTGAAGGCCAAGGTCAACACCATCGACCTGTTCCACCCGGACGGCTTCGCCGCCGCCCAGATGGTGGTCCGGGCGGCGCAGGAGGGCGGGGACGACGTCGACAAGATGGTCACCGCGCTGGAGGGCTGGAGCTTCGACGGGGTCAAGGGCAAGATGACCATCCGAGCCGCCGACCACGCGCTGCTCCAGCCGATGTTCCAGGCCAAGCTGACCGGTAGCGGCACCGAGTTCACGGCGACCGCGCAGAAGAGCCTCACCGGTGACGAGACCGCGCCACCGGCCGTGGCGATGAAGGGCTGACCCATGCTCGCCACCCGCGGTCTGACCTGGCGGATCGGTGAGGTCGCCATCGTCGACAGCGTCTACCTCGACCTCGAGCCCGGGGAGTTCCTGGGCGTGATCGGGCCGAACGGCGCCGGCAAGACCTCACTGTTCAACCTGATCACCGGCCTGCGCCGGGCCACGGAGGGCCGGATCACCCTGGACGGGCAGGACATCGGGGCGCTCCCGCCGCACCGGCGGGCCCGCCTCGGATTGGGCCGTACCTTCCAGGCGTCCTCGGTCTTCGGCTCGCTCAGCGTGCGGGAGAACGTCCGGCTCGCCGTGCAGGCGCACCGCGGGGGCTCGATGGCACTGTGGCGGCGGGCGGGCTTCCTCGCCCCGGACGCCGTCGCCGATGGTTGGGACGCCGCAGGCCGGATCGTCCCGCCGATCGAGGTGGCCGCCGCGAGTCTCGCCGAGTGCTGCCGATGGGGGGCGCAGCAACTCGGCGCCCTGCCCGACACCGAGCGCCTGGCGGCACTCGTCGAGCGGGCGGTGGTCGCCGCGGACGCCAGCGGAATGCCGCTCTTCGCCGCCTGGCGGGCCATGCCGCTGCCGGATCTCAGCCCGGGGGCCCGGACCGCCGCCGGGCTGCGACTGCTCCGCGAACACTTCACCGGCGCCTACCTGTTGGCGGTGCGCGCCGCCGGGATGACCGCGCTGGAGGCGGTGCTGTCCGGGCCGGAGGGGGAGGCCGGGGCGGTGGCCTGCGGCTGGCCGCCGCCGTACCCGCCGATCGGGCCGTTGGTGCGTCGGCGACTCTGGGCCGAGGCTGTGACCAACAGACTGGCCGCGCCGGCGTTCACCGCCCTCGGCCCGGCCGACTGCACCGAGTTGGTGGAGTTGCTGCACCGCACCCGGGCCGCTCTCGCCTGAGCCCTCCGCCGCCGGAAAATGGGCGGCGTCCGACGAGGTTGGCTGCCAGGATGTTCTGCCGTGACCCTTCCCGCTGGTTGGACTACGCGCAGGCCCACGCTCGCCGACGTGCCCGCGATCCTCGCGGTGGTGCACGCCGCCGACACCTTCGCCATCGGCCATCCCGACTTCGACGCGGAGGACGTCGCGGCGTCGCTGACTGCCCCCTACTTCGACCCGACCCGGGACTCGTGGCTGGCGGTCGACCCGGATGGTGACGTGGTCGGCTGGGCGACGGTGGACAACCCCACCGGGGTCGGCCGGGAGTTCGTGGAGGTCTACGTCGACCCGGTACGCGCCGCGACCGTCCGGGCGCCGCTGTTGGCCCGACAACTGGACCGGGTCGCCGAGCGCGCCGCCGAGCGAGGGCTGCCATCGCTCACCGTTCGTTGCGCGGTCTTCGCGCCGGAACGTGACTGGGAACGGAACCTGCGCCAGGTCGGGTTCACCCTGGCCAAGAGGTACGTCCGGATGAGCGGGCCGCTGACCGACCTGCCCGAACAGCCCGTGGGGTCGTCCGGTGTGACGGTGCGGCCGGTACGCCCCGACGACGAGGCCGACCTGCGGGAGTTCCACCGGATCTCCGAGACCGCCTTCGCCGACACGGCCGACCACGAGCCGGTGTCGTACGAGCGGTGGCGGGCCCGGATCGGTGACCTGAACGCCTGGGACGAGTGGTTCGTCGCCGAGGTGGACGGGGTGCCGGTCGGCGCGTTGCAGTCCTCGGACCAGGCGCTCGACCAGCAGCAGGGCTGGGTGAAGAGCTTGTCGGTGCTGTCCGCGTACCGTCGGAGGGGTGTGGGTGCGGCGCTGCTGCGCCGCGCCTTCGCCCGCTACGCCGAGAAGGGGCGGCAGTCAGCCGGCCTGGGCGTGGACCTCACCAATCCGACCGCCCCGCTGTCGCTGTACGAGTCGGTGGGTCTGCGGCAGATCCTGTGGACCGACATGTACGAGCGCTCCGTCCCGGCCGTCGGTGTGTGATTGACGACCCTGGTCGGGCCCGACCGGCGACCCGGTCGACGGCGGTAGCAGACTGGGAGCGTGCGATACGCGCTGCTACGCCGACGCGGTGCCGGTGGGGCGGGACCGCAACTCGGTGACGTAGTCGTCCGGGGCGCCCGCCTTCTCGGCGGCGTTCGCGATCTCGGACAGATACCACGACGTCGGCAGGCCACCCTCGTACCCGTTGAAGACGTAGATCCACGCGGTCACGTCGCCGTCGAGGGTGGAGACCCGGACGTGCAGCTTGCGGTACGTGCCGGCGGTCACCCCCTCGAGCTCGTCGAGCTGACCCGCGTCGTACGGGTGGATGTCGTAGAGCGCCACGAAGACGCGGTCACCGGGAGACTCGACCAGGGTGCTCACCGCGCCCTCCCAGCCGATCACGTCCGCCCCGGCGAAGGTCAGCCGCCAGCCTTCCAGCCAGCCGGTGCCCACCATCGGCGAATGCGGACAGTAGGCACGCATCCGGGCGGGGTCGAGATTTGAGCCGTAGGCGGCGTGATGACGCACGGCGATGACGATAGCCCGGAAGACGGGTGGGGGAGAATACGACTGTGCGTGTCGAATGCGCCCAGGAGAAGAAAGTCACTGTGAGCATGGACGAAGGGCGAACGCTGTGAGCCGGATCGTGATCATCGGCGGGGGGCCGGCCGGGTACGAGGCGGCCCTGGTCGCCGCCCAGCTGGACGCCGATGTCACCGTGGTGGAGGCGGACGGTGCCGGTGGGGCCTGTGTGCTCTCCGACTGCGTACCGTCGAAGACCTTCATCGCCAGCTCGGGGGTGGTCACCGGCTACCGCGACACCGAGGAGTTCGGGGTGCACTCGGACGGCCTGGAGGCGGTCACCGTCGACGCGCGGGCGGTGCACGAGCGGGTGAAGCGCCTGGCGTTGGCGCAGTCCGCGGACATCCACGCCAAGCTGCTGAAGGCGGGTGTCACCTTCGTGGCCGGCACCGCCCGGCTCGGCGAGGACTCCCTCGGGCACACCCACCGGGTCGTCGTCACCCCCGCCGACGGGGGCGAGGAATACTCCATCGCCGCCTCGACCGTGCTGGTCGCGACCGGTTCGACACCCCGCCAGCTGCCCACCGCCGTACCGGACGGTGAGCGCATCCTGACCTGGCGCCAGGTGTACGACCTGCCGGAGCTGCCCGAGCACCTGATCGTGGTCGGCTCGGGTGTGACCGGCGCGGAGTTCGCGAGCGCGTACCTGGCGATGGGGGTCGAGGTCACCCTGGTCTCCAGCCGCGACCGGGTGATGCCGCACGAGGACGCCGATGCCGCGTCCGCCATCGAGCGGGTGTTCCGCAACCGGGGCATGGAGATCCTGAACAACTCCCGGGCCGACGCGGTCCGGCGTACCGCCGACGGCGTCGAGGTGGAGCTCTCCGACGGCCGGAAGGTCACCGGCTCACACGCGTTGATCACGGTCGGCTCGATCCCGAACACCGCCGACCTGGGCCTGGTCGAGTACGGGGTGGAGTTGGGCCGGGGCGGCTACGTGACCGTCGACCGGGCCTCCCGGACCAACGTGCCCGGCATCTACGCCGCCGGCGACTGCACGGGTGTGCTGCTGCTGGCCAGTGTCGCCGCCATGCAGGGCCGGATCGCCATGTGGCACGCCCTCGGCGAGGCGGTCCGTCCGCTGCGGTTGCGTACCGTGGCGGCGAACGTCTTCACCGATCCGGAGCTGGCCACCGTGGGTGTCTCGCAGGACGAGGTGGACGCGGGCAAGGTGCCGGCCCGCCAGGTGATGTTGCCGCTGTCCGGCAACGCCCGGGCGAAGATGGACGACCTCGCGGACGGCTTCGTCAAGCTCTTCTGCCGGCCGGCCAGCGGTCAGGTGATCGGCGGTGTGGTGGTCGCCCCGAAGGCCAGCGAGCTGATCCTGCCGATCACCATGGCGGTGGAGAACAACCTGACGGTCAACGAGCTGGCCCAGACCATCACCATCTACCCGAGCCTGTCCGGCTCGATCACCGAAGCGGCCCGCCAGCTCATGCTCCACGAGCTGGAGTGGGGGGGGGGGGGGGGGGGGGGGGGGGGGGGGGGGGGGGGGGGGGGGGGGGGGGGGGGGGGGGGGGGGGGGGGGGGGGGGGGGGGGGGGGGGGGGGGGGGGGGGGGGGGGGGGGGGGGGGGGGGG
>NZ_JBDPLX010000027.1:0-98616 GCF_039871815.1 Micromonospora sp. B9E7 | reverse complement strand
ACCCCCACCACCCCCACCCCGGCCGCCCCGGCCGCCCCGACCGAGATCTTGGAAGATTTCGGCCCCTCCAGGGGCACTTACCTTCCAAGGTCCATGACTCGCTCCGCCGACGGCGGCGGGGCGGGGCCGGACCGGACGGCGGGTCGGGACGGGCGGTCAACTGTTCGCGGGGCTGGCACGGGCTGGGGGTCAACCGACGGCTGGGGGTCAACCGAGGGCCGGGGGCCAACCGAAGGCGGGGTGGCGGCTGGCGGCGGCCGGTGGCCGGCCCTTCCGGACGAGCGGGCACGGTCGGGGCACCCGGTTGGCGAGCGAGTTGGACGGCCCACCGAGCACCGGAACGGTCCGGCCGCGAGGGCCGCAGGTGTGGCCTGGATCGGCTCGGCGCACCACGATCCGGGCGGCGGACGAGGGCCGGATCGCACAGCGACCCAGGCCGACGCGACGGCGTTCGACCCGTGGCCGGCGCTACCGGACGACGGCGCGCTGTGGACGGTGCCGGGTGACGTGCTGGACGCCGCCCACCTGGGTCGACTGGACCGGGAACAGGCGGGCGACTGATGGAACGTGTCGCCTTCCTCATCGACTCCTCCGGGGAACGGGTGGACTGCCTGCTCAACCCGGAGACCGTGCAGGTGACCCGGCTGGCTGGCGTACGCCATCGGGGTGCCGCCGGCGGGCAGCTCACCGGGTCCGGGCTGGCGGACGACCCACTGGTCTTCACCGGCGGCGGCCGGACCGAGCTTGTGCTCGACCTGCTCTTCGACGTCGACTTCGTGGAGGCGCAGGTCCGTCCGGCCGACGTCCGGGTGCTCACCCGTCCGCTGTGGATGCTGGCGGAGAACTCCGCCGTCGAGCATGGTTGGCTGCGACCTCCGCTGGTGCGGTTGGTCTGGGGCAAGACCTGGAACGTGCCCGGTGTGATCGTCGCGGTGGCGGAGCGGTTCGACGCGTTCACCGGCACCGGGTCGCCCCGACGATCCTGGCTCCGCCTGAAGTTGGTCCGGGCCGCCGAGACGGCCGACCAGGCGGAGGCCGGCTTCGAAGAGGAGTTGGCCGCGGCGAGCACCCCGACCGCCGCACCGGGCAGCGCGGTGATCGCCGCCGGCGACGGCGCGGCCGAGCCCGGCCGTTCCGGGGTGCGCTTCGACCTGCTGGCCAACGACGCGCTCGGCTCACCGTTGCGCTGGCGTCTGCTGGCCGAACACAACCGGATCACCGACCCCCTCGCCGTGCCGGCCGGCACCACCCTCGCGGTCCCACCACCCGCCCCGACCGGCGGCACGGCGACGGGTGCGGTGACCGCAGCCGCGCGGGCGCTGGCCGGCGCGGTGGGTGCCGGCGCGGCGTTCGTCGGAGCGTCGATCGCCACGGCGCCCGCCGCCTGGGGCACGGCGACCGGCCCCGCGCCGACCAGCACCCCCACCGGCCCCGGAGGTACGCCGTGACGAGCGTCGCGCCCCGGGCGATGACCGTCCTGCTCGACGGCGTCGAGTTGGCCGGCGCGGCCCGTCAACGGATCCGCTCACTGCGCGTGGCGGCACGCCTCGACCAGCCCACCCAGGCCGAATTGGTGCTCGCCACCACCGCCGGGGTCGGCGCGTTCGACCCGGCGGTCCGCCCCGGCACGACCCTCGACGTACGGCTGGCCGATCATGCCGACGCCCTGTTCGCTGGTGAGGTCACCGCGGTGGAGGTTGACTACGCCGCCGACGGTGCCGCGCTGCTGCGGCTGCGCGCGTACGACCCGTTGCACCGGCTGCGTAAGCGGCAGGGGTTGCGGGTGTTCACCTCGGTGACCGCGGTGGAGCTGGCCCGGGAGCTGTGCGGCGAGGTCGGGTTGACGGTGACCGCCGACGTCGACGGGCCACGGGTGGAACGGTTGTCGCAGCACCGGCACACCGACCTGGAGTTGCTGCGGGAGGTGGCCGGGCGGGCCGGGCTGCACCTGGCTGCCGACGGTGACGGGGTCCGGTTGGTCACCCTCGCCGGCTACGGGGAGCCGGTCGCGTTGGCCCTCGGCGCGGGTGTGCACACCCTGCGACTGTCCACCAACGCCGACCAGGCCAGCGATGCGAGCGTGGCCCTGGGCTGGCATCCGCAGCGGGCCGAGGTGATCAGCCAACAGGCCGACGAGGCGCGCTGCGGCCGACCCTCCGGCGACCGCCCTGATCCGGCCGACGTGGGTGCCGGTGGGGTACGTACCGCCGTGGACCAGCCCGGCCGCAGCGACGACGAGTTGGCGGCGTTGGCCCAGGCCCGACTGGACACCCGGGCGGCGACGCTGGTCACCGCCGAGGGGGTCACCGAGGGCGATCCGGCGCTGCGGCCGGGCCGGCGGATCGACCTGGGTGGTGTGCCCGACCCGGTGGCCGGGGCGTACGTGCTGACCGAGGTGGTGCACACAGTGGACGGCAACGGGCACCTGACGCGGTTCTCCACGGTGCCGCCGGTAACCCCACCTCCCCCCACCGGCGGCGCGGTGGTCACCCTGGGATCGGTCACCGACGTCGCCGACCCGGACGGGCTGGGCCGGGTCCGGCTGACCCTGCCGGCGTACGGGGACCTGGACGCCGGCTGGCTGGCCGTGCTCTGCCCGGGCGCGGGTCGGGGCAAGGGGCTGGTGGCGCTCCCCGACCCGGACGACACCGTGCTGGTGGTGCTGCCCGGCGGGGAGCCGGCGTCGGGCATCGTGCTCGGTTCGCTGTTCGGCACCGTCGAGCCGTACGACGCGGGCATCGACGACGGGCGGGCACGGCGCTGGACGATGCGTACCGCCGGCGGGCAGTCGATCGTCGTCGACGACGTGACCCGCAGCCTGCGACTGGCCACCGAGGGCGGCAGCTTCCTGGAACTGACCCCCGATCTGGCCACCCTGCACGCGGCGTCCGACCTGGTGATCTCCGCACCCGGCCGGGCGATGGTGGTACGCGCCCGCAGCGTGGACTTCCTGCACGCCGAGTCGACCGAGGACCCGACGACAGCGGCGGAGCAGGCACGTTCCCTCGCCCGAGCCCACCACGAAGGAGGCGGCTGATGCGCTGGATCCACCGTGACTCCGTGATCACCTGTGACCACGACGGCCGGGTCGAGAACCGGCCGTCGCGGGAGTGGGTGACCGTCACCGGCGTGCCCGTGCTGGTGGACGACGACCCGGAAGGGCGCTCCATCGTCGCCTGCCCGAACTACGGCCCGACCATCAAGCCGTGCACGACGACCCTGACCGTCCGGGTCGGCTACAGCGACTGGGTCCGCGTCGACGGGCACCGGGTGGTGCTCTCCCACCTGTCGGGGTTCACCAACGGCACACCGCCGGGGCTGGTCAAGCACACTATGCGGGACCCGCGCCAGCGGTTCCTGGGAGCGGACCGGTGAGGGCCTTCCGCTTCGTCGGCGCCGGCTTCGACGCCGGCCGCACCGGCGGCCTGGCGCTCACCGCCGCCGGCGGCCTGGCGATGACCGAAGGCGACGAGAGCGTACGGCAGGCGCTGTTCCTGCTCCTGTCGACCACGCCTGGCGAACGGCTGATGCGGCCCGGGTACGGGTCCCGGCTGCACCGGTTGGTCTTCGCACCCAACGACGACACCACGGCCGGCCTGGCCATCCACTACGTCCGGCAGGCCATCGCCCGGTGGGAGCCCCGGGTCGAGGTGATCGACGTGGACGCCGGGCCGGACCCGGACGACGCGTGGCAGCTGGTGATCCGGTTGGACTACCGGGTGCGGGCCAGCCTGACACCCGGGCAGTTGGTCTTCTCCGTGGACCTGCTCCCGGCCGACGAGCCCGTGCAGGGAGGACCCTCATGACACTGCCCGTGCCGCACCTGGACGATCGCGGCTTCCTCGACCTGGTCACCGAGGCCCGGGAACGGATCCGGCAGTCCTGCCCGGCGTGGACCGACCTGTCGGCGCACGACCCCGGCATGGCGCTGGTGGAGGCGTTCGCGCACCTGACCGAGGTGATGATCTACCGGCTGAACCAGTTGCCGGACAAGGCGTACGTCTCGTTCCTGAACCTGCTCGGGGTCGCCCGGCACGCACCCACCGCCGCCTGGGCGGACGTCCGGTTCACCCGTACCGGCACGGACCGCGCGGCGGTCCGGATCCCGGCCGGCCTGCGGGTCGCGGCGGCTCGCGGCGCGGACCCCCGGCCGGTCGTGTTCGTCACCACCGAACCGGCGTCGCTGCCCGCCGACGAGACGTCGGTGACGGTACGGATGCACCACTGCGAGACGGTCGAGGCGGAGCTGCTCGGTGTGGGCACCGGCCAGCCGGGTCAGGTGCTGCGAGCCGCCCACGCGCCGCTGGCGCACACCGCCGAAACGCTCGACCTGCTGCTCGGCGTGGAGGTGCCGGCCGGCACTGTGGAGTTGGGCGCGGCGGCCCGCGAGCACGACGGCCGCACGTTCGAGATCTGGCAACCGGTGGCCAGCTTCGCCGGGCTCGGCCCGCAGTCGAAGGCGTACCTGGTCGACCGTTGCTCAGGCACCGTCACCTTCGCCCCGGCCCTGGACCTTCGACCTCCCGCCGCGCCGCCCGCCGCCGCGCCGGCACCGGCGGGCGCCGCGACGCCGGTGACCGTGGCGGCCGTGCCGCCGGCCGGGCGGCAGGTCCGGCTCTGGTACCGCTGCGGTGGCGGTCCCGCCGGCAACGTGGCGGCAGGCGCCCTGACCAGCCTGCGCGACCCCCTGCCCGGGGTGAAGGTGGACAACCCCGCGCCGGCCGCAGGTGGCCGCGAGATGGAGGCGCTGGAGTCGGTGCTGCTGCGCGGCCCGTACGAGTTCTTCGCGCAGCAACGGGCGGTGACCGCCCGCGACTTCGAGGTGCTCGCCACCAGCTCAGGCGCGGTGGCGAGGGCCCGGGCGTTCACCCGCGCGGCGGTGTACAGCTTCGCCCGGCCGGGCGAGGTCGAGGTGGTGCTGGTCCCGTACGTGCCGCCGACGGCGCGCCCTAACGGCCGGCTTCCGGTGGCGGTGCTCCGCGAGCACGAGGTGCCCGAGGCGCGGCACCGGGTCGAGGCGGACCTGGAGGAACGCCGGATGCTGGGCATCCGGTCCCGGGCGACCTGGGCCCGGTTCAAGGCGGTGTCGGTGCGGGCCCGGGTGGTGGTCCGCCGGGAGGAGGACGTGGACGCCGTCCGGAGCCGTATCCACAACCGGCTGCACCAGACGTTGAGTCCGCTGCCGACCGCGCTCAACCCGACCGGTTGGCCGTTCGGGGAGCCACTGCGGGCGTCCAACGTGTATCGGTTGCTGGAGCACGCCGAGCCGGGTGTGCGTTACGTCGAGTCGGTCCGGTTCGTGGTCGACGAGGCGCCCGACGCGGAGGTCCGCGCCCTGGCCGTGGACCAGTACCAGCCGCGCACCTGGTACGCCGGGCGCGGCCCGGTGGTGTTCCGCTCCAGCAACGCCGGCGCGGGGTGGGAGCCGGCCGGCCGCTTCGAGGGCGAGACGGTGCTGCGGGTGGCGCCCGCTCCCGCGCCGGTGCGGCCGGGCATCGTGGCGCGTCCCGGCTCGGTGGCCGTGGTGACCCTGCGCGCCTCCGGCGGCTCCCGGGTGCACCTGAGCACCGACCTGGGCGAGACCTGGTCGCTGCTCACCGACCTGGACTCGCGGATCTCCGACGTGGCCTGGCTGGACCGCGACGGCGCGGGCGCGCTGCTGGTGGCCACCGACACCGGCCTGTACGAGGTGTCGCTGCTGCCCGGCGCGGTGCCGTTGCAGATCCTGGTCGACCCGTCCGACGCCGACCGGGGGTTCTACGCGGTGCGCGCGTTCGTCTCGGAGCGGGGCGCGCCCGGCGTCGCGGTGGCCGCGCAGGCGAGCTTCGGGGTGTATCTGTCGACCGCCGGTGGTCGGCCCGGCAGCTTCACCCACGTCGGGTTGTCGAACGTGGACAACCGGGTCCTCGCCGTGCAGTACGACGGTCCCGCCACGTTGCTGTGGAGCGGGGCCGGTGAGCCGGACCCGAAGAAGCCCGGCCAGGGCTGTCATCGCACCCGGCTGTTCGAGTCCGACGTGAAGTGGCAGTCGACGCAGTCCGGGTGGATCGGTGGCACCTGCCGGGACCTGGCGTTCGCCGGGTCGCTGGCGGTGGCGGCCACGCAGAGCGGCGGGGTGCTGCGGCTGGACACCCTGGCCACGCAGCCGCAGTGGCAGTCGGTGTCGGTCAACTGCGGATTGCCGCTGCGGGACCGGACCCGGTTCGTGCCGGTCGACGCCATCGCCGTGAGCGGCCCGACGACCGGCGGGAACGCCGGTGGTTCCGGTGCGGCGGAGCGGCTGATCCTGGCCGGCGGCGACCGCGGCGTCCACCGCAGCGCCACCGCGGTCGACTGGACGCCCAGCGCCAACCAGGCCACCGCCGACGTGGTGACCGTCCCGGATACCTGGCTGCTCTGCTCCGGCGAGCACGACATCGAGGTGGTGCGCCAGGATGCGACGCTCGGCGATTGAACGGCTGCTGCCCGCCGCCTACCAGCGGGCCTGCGTGCCCGGCAGCGTGCTCTGGACGCTGCTGGACGTCATGGAGGCGCTGCACGCCCCGGACGAGGCGATCCTCGCGGAGGTGGACGCCCTGTTCGACCCGTACCGGGCGCCGGACGGGCTGGTCGTGCGCTTGACCCGCTGGGTGGCGATGGACCACGTGGTGGCGTCGCCCCGGCCGGACACCCCGCTGCCGCTGCCGGTGGGCCGGCTACGTGACCTTGTCGCCAACGCCGCGCTGCTAGCCCGGTGGCGCGGCACCCCGTACGGGATTCGCCGGGCTCTTGAACTGGCCACCGGAATGCCCGGCTTCACGATCGACGAACCCGCCGAGCAGCCGTTCCACGTGGTGGTGCGGGTGCCGGTGGCCGCCGCCGCCCAGCTCGCCGTGATCACCCGCATCGTCGAGGCGGAGAAGCCCGCCTCGACCACCGTCGAGATCGTCCTGGAAGAGGAGTCGTCATGACCACCGAGTGGGCGGTCGTCGCCGCCGCCGAACAGTTCACCCTCGACCCCCGCAACAGCGGCGAGCTGACGTTCACCGTCTCCAACCCGGGCAACGCGCCGGACACCGTCGTGTTCGACGTGGCCCCCGGTGACGGCTCCCAGCGAGCGTGGTTCACCGTCGCCGAGCCGCAACGGGTGGTACCCGGGCAGGGCTCGGTGTCGTTCCTGGTCAAACTCGCCGTGCCGGCCGGCACCGCACCCCGGCGCTACGACATGACCGGGTTCGCGTACTCGGCGAACACCGCCCCGGAGGAGAGTTCCCGTTCCAGCGGTCGGGTCACCTACGAGGTGCGGGCGGTCGCGCCGCCCCGGCGTACCCCCTGGTTGTGGATCGCCGCCGCGGCGGCGTTGGTGTTGGTGGTGGTGACCGTGGGGGTCGTCCTGCTGACCCGCGACTCGGGCCCGGGCGAGCCGCGCGTGGTCACCGTCGAAGCGGAGAGCCTGGTCGACGGCGCGACCGTGGAGTCGCCGAAGAAGAGCAAAGCGACAGTGGAGGCGCAGCCGAACTGCTGTGAGGTGACCTGGTCCGGTGACGAGCAACTGTTCTTCCAGGGCCTGGCCATCGGCGACAAGGTGACGATGACGGTGCAGATCCCGGCCGACGGCACCTGGCGGTTCGCCACGGTGCGCACCACCTCCTTCGACTACGCCAACACGGTCTTCGCCATCGACGGCAACCAGGTCGGCGGCACGTTCCTCGGCTTCACGCCGACGGTGCAGAAGACGGAGTTCCTGGACGTCGGCACGGTCCAGCTCACCAGGGGCGCGCACCAGGTCACCCTGCTGGTGGTCGGTAAGACGCAGGGCACCAACCGCTACTTCGCCGGTGTCGACGTGCTCCGGTTCAGCGAGGTCGTGTCACCGGCCGCCGCGCGATGAGCGGCCGGCAGAAGGCGCTGCTGGGCGTGCTGGTCGTCCTGCTGGTGGCGCTGTTCGTGGTCGCGATCGGGGCGGGGCGCGACGACCGGGGTGACCCGGGCGCGCGGCACGGCCTGGTCGACCGGTTGGGGGCGCTTGGCGGCGAGCAAGCCGCGGTGGACCCGGCCACGGTCAGCGCCGACTGCTTCGAGGATCCCGGCCGGCTGGTCTTCTCGGGCAGTTGTGAGCTGCGGGTCGCCGATCCCGGTGGGTTACGCACCCTGGTGCTGCGCAGCGCGGCGCGGTTCACGGTCACCGCGCCAGCGCCGGGCGACGCCGACCTGACCATCCGCGACGAGGTCGAACCGGCGGCGGACGGCACCGGGGCGGTGGCGAAGATCGCCGTCGACGAGGCCACCGAGGTCGGCGTGCGCTGTCCCGGCCTCGGTTCCTGCACGGTCGTCGTGGTGACGTCCTGACCTGCCGTCGTGCGTGCTGACCTGCCGTCGTGCGTGCTGACCTGCCGTCGTGCGTGCTGACCTGCCGTCGTGCGTGCTGAATTGAGAGGAGGCGCTGCCGTGGGTGAGCTGCGTAAACCGTTCCTGCTGCTGGCCATGCTCGCCATCGTCCTGGCGATCGGGGTGGAGCTGGGCGCCGGGCTGCTGATCGGCGGCGGCGACGCCGGGGCGGCGCTCGCGGACAGCGCCGGAGCGTTGGACGTGGAGATCGACGACGTGTCCGGGGTCAGCGAGCCGTCCGGCCGGGGCACCGGCTACCTGGCGTTGATCGACGCGGTGGCGGTCTGGAGCACCGGGCTGTTCTGCCTGGGTCTGCTGCTGCCCGAACGGGTCCAGGGTCGGGTGCAGGGCGTCGCCAGCCTGATCTTCTCGATCATCCTGATCATCGTGGGGCTGATCGCGCTGCTCATCGCGTTCGTGGAACTAATGATCATGGTGTCGCTGTTCCTGGCCGTCCCGTTCGGCACCCTGGCGTACCTGGCCCTGTGGGGGTTCTTCCCGGTCGGCGACGCGGCGGTGCTGCTCGGGCTGGTGCTGCTGCTCAAGCTGGTGTGGGCCGGGCTGCTGGTGCTGGCCCAGCCCCGGTTCCTGCAGAACAAGGGTCTCGTCCTGCTGATCCTCACCACCCTGCTGTGCACTGTCGTGCTGGAGTTCCTGCACAACCTGGTGCCGGTGATCCTGGTCAGCATCGTCGACGACGTGGCGGCGCTGGTCTTCGCGATCATCGCGATCATCTGGGGGTTGGTGCTGCTGATCGGCTCGATCCCGGCGATCGTCAAGGCCGTCCGGGTCACCGCCGCGCTACCCACCCGCTCCCCGCCCCGTTGATCATGAAGTTGTCGCCACCTCGGTCGGCGCGTCGTGGCGACAACTTCATGGTCAACCCGAGCGAGCCAGGGCGGCGACGGCGGCCCGGTCGAGAGTTCCGTCGGCCACCCACACCTGGTACCGGCCGTGCCGGCTCCCACCGACCGGCAGCACCGCCGGACGGTCGAACGCGAACGCCACACAGACCCCCGGATACATCCCGGTCCGCACGAACCACCTGTCGCCCCGGCCAAGACCCGCAAAGACCAGGGTGTACGCCCCACCGCCCGACCCGACGCCGGTCAGCGCGAGCCACGGTGCCGCGCTGCCGTTGACGGTCTCCTCCCCGGCGGCGTCGGCGGTGAACACCTCCGGTTCGCCGTCGGCGACGGCCCGCCAGAAGAATCCGCCGTAGCCGGCCCCGCCCGGGCGTCCGTTGGTGGCCGGGCTGCCCAGACGCACCTCCCGGTCGTCCGGTGCGACGAGGACGGACTCCAGGTCGAGCCGCCAGACGTCCGGCGCGAGCACCGAAGCGGCGAGCCAGCGACGCTCGGTCAGCAGGACCTCCCCGGCCCGGTCGCGCCACTGGAGATCGTGGACGTACCGGCCCGGGGACCGCTCGACCTCGCCGGTGTGCGTGATGACGCCGTGGTCGTCGCGCCAGGTGTAGCCGACGTCGCGCACGTAGGTGCGCCCGCCCCAGAGGTTGCTGCCGTTGACGTCCTGCACCGCCAGGGAGGCGCCGAGGTGCCAGACGTGGTCGGCGGGCAGCGCGTCGGTGACCACCGTGCCGCCGAGGGTGCGTACCGGGTGCAGGTACGGCCGGGGACCGTGCCGCGCGTCAAGCGCCGGGTCGATGACGTACCGGGCCACCTCGGTGCCGCCGACCAGCAGCCGCGCCGGCTCCTGCGCCCCACTCACGGCAACTCCGGGTGGGCGGAGACCGACCGGTGGCCGGCGAGGCCGGCCGAGACCGACCGGTGGCCGGTGAGGTCGGTCGTCTCCCGCCGACCGGGGGTGACGGCAGCGGCGACCGGCCGGCGGTTGGTGACGGCGTGCAGGGCGGCCAGGGTGTATCCGGCGAGGATCGGCACCGCGACCGGGGTGACCAGGACGGCGAGCAGTCCGGCCAGCGCGACGACCCCGGTGAGCGCGGCCCACCGGGTGGGTGCGTCGAGGCAGGCGCAGGCGGCGGACCGGGCCGAAGCCCGCCACCGCCCGCCCCCGTTGCCGCCCACCTCGACGACGACCAGCCCGGCGTACCCGGCCAGGCCGGCCACGACCAGTGCCGTCACCAGCAGCGCCACCGTGCCACCCGGCACCCGACCGGTGGCCAGGGCCGCCAGGTCCGCGGCGAGCAGCCCGGCCACGGCGAGCGCGAGCAGGCTGACCGGCGCACCGGGCAGCACCGAGCGGCCGAAGCGGCGCACTGTGGTCCGCGCGGACGGCCAACTGCCGGTACGCGTCCAGTCGTGCAGGGCCGCGCTGGCCGTACCCGCCGCAGAAGCGGCGGTGAGCACTGGCATGGCGGCGAGGGTCAGCAGGATGCCGAGCAACGCGAGGTCGGCGGCGTCGCGGACGACGTCGCGCCAGTCCCGCCGCCCGCCACCGTCGGCAGGTTCAGCCCTTGATGCCACTGGTGTTGATCCCCTCGACGAGCATCCGCTGGAACGCGACGAAGAACAGGAAGACCGGCAGCAACGACAGCACCGACATGGCGAACATCGGCCCGACCGCGCTCTGGCTGGTCGAGTCGATGAAGAGGGTCAGCGCGACAGGCACGGTGTAGTCCTCCAGTTGGGACAGGAAGACCAGTTGGCGGAAGAAGTCGTTCCAGGTCCAGATGAACGAGAAGATCGCCGTGGTGACCAGCGCCGGGCGGCTCAGCGGCAGGATGATGTGTCGGAAGATGCCGAACGGGCCGGCGCCGTCGATCCGGGCCGCCTCGTCCAGCTCACGCGGAACACCCCGCATGAACTGCACCATCAGGAAGACGAAGAACGCCTCGGTGGCCAGGAACTGCGGGATGAGCAGCGGCATGTACGGCCACTCGCCGCCGACCAGCCCCAGCGTCCGGAACAGGATGTACTGCGGCACGATCAGGACGTGCTGGGGCAGCAGCAGCGTGCCGATCATCACGGCGAACCACATGCCGCGCAGCCGGAACCGCAGCCGGGCGAAGGCGTACGCGGCCAGCAGGCAGGAGAGCCCGTTGCCGACGACGGTGAGCAGGCTGACCATGGCGCTGTTGAGGAAGAACCGACCGAAGCTGACGTCGAAGTTGGACCATCCGGCGGTGTAGTTGCCCGGGGTGAACCGCTCGGGCAGCAGCCCGAGGTTGTTGACGATCTCCTCCTGGGACTTCACCGAGGTCCCGATCATCCAGATCAGTGGGTAGAGCACCACGGCGACGATCGCCACCAGGATCAGCAGCCGCAGCACCGGCCGGCCGCCGGGCCGTCGGCGCGCGTTCGGGGGCGCTGTGGTCGGCGCTGCGTTCGTCGGGGCCACCGCCACCATCACCGGTCCTCCCCGTCGGAGTAGTGCACCCAGAACCGTCCGGTGCTGAAGAAGATCGCGGTGATCAGCGCGATGGCGAGCAGGAAGACCCAGGCCATCGCCGAGGCGTAGCCCATGTCGAGTTCGGTGAAGCCGGTGATGTAGAGGTTCAGCGTGTACATCAGGGTGGAGTCGACCGGGCCGCCGGTGCCGTTGCTGAGCACGAACGCGGCGGTGAAGCCCTGGAACCCGTTGATGGTCTCCAGCACCAGGTTGAAGAAGATGACCGGGGAGAGCATCGGCAGGGTGACGTTGCGGAACTGGCGGAACCGGCCGGCCCCGTCGACCGAGGCGGCCTCGTAGAGTTCGGTGGGCACCTGCTTGAGCCCGGCCAGGAAGATCACCATCGGCGCGCCGAACTGCCAGATGGCCAGCACCATCAGCGTCTCCAGGGCCCAGTCGGGGTCGTTGACCCACGGTTTGCCGGTGATGCCGAAGAGGCTCAGCAGCGAGTTGAACGCGCCGTCGCGGTTGAACATGTTGACCCAGACGATGGCCAGCGCGACGCTGCCACCGAGCAGCGACGGCAGGTAGAACAGGCCCCGGAACAGCCCGACCCCGCGCCAGGCGCGGTTGAGCAGCAGGGCCACACCGAGGGCGGCGGCGAGCTTCAGGGGTACGGCGACCAGCGCGAAGGTCAGGGTGACCCGCACCGCGTGCCAGTACGACGGGTCGGCGGTGAACATCCGCTCGTAGTTGGCCAGCCCCACCCACTCCACCTCGGAGAACGGGGTGAGGATGTCGTAGTTGGTGAAGCTCAGGTAGAGCGACAACAGCATGGGGATCGCCGTGACACCCATCAGCCCGATGAGCCACGGCGACAGGAAGACGTACCCCGCCAGACCTTCGCTGTGCCGGAGGCGGCCGGGCCCACGCCTGTCGGTGTGGGCCCGGTCGGTTCCGGAGCCGCGTCGGGTCGGGTCGGGCGCCGTGGTCAACGCCACGAACAGCTCCTCTCCGCGCCTGGTGCGGCGGTCAGGCGATGGCGGACTTGCACGCCTCGACGAATTGGCCGGCGGCCTCGGCGGGGGTGGCCCGGCCGTACTGCGCGTTCTCGGCGGCCTTGATCAGCTCCGACTTGACCTTGCTGTGCCCCTTGATCGGCACCTGCGGGGACTTGCCGAACTTCTGGGTCAGCTCCGCCTCGACGGCGATGGACTGCCTCATGGCCGGGTCGGTGGTGTCGTCGCTGACCACCCGGCGCAGGTCCAGGTTGGACGGTAGGCCGCGGTCGGTGCCGAGCAGCTTGACCGCTTCCTGGTCGTTGTTCAGGAAGTTGATCACGTCGACCGCGACGTCCTTGTTCTTGCTGCCCTTGAACACCGACCAGTACATCGAGGCCCGGGCCCACTGCGCGCTGGGGTCACCGGGGTAGGCGATCACGCCCAGCTCGTCCTTGGTGTTCTTCTTCAGGTCCGGCATCTGGTTGGCCCAGACCCAGGAGGTCGCCGACTTGCCGGTGACCACCAGCTGCTTGGTGACGTCGCTGGAGTTGCCCTCGTGGATGACGTCGGCGGTCGGGGTGGCCCTGCGGTCTCGGGCACCCTTCCACAGGTCGAACCACCTGGTCACGTCCTCGGCGGTGAAGCCCAGCTCGGAGCCCTTGTAGAGGTCCTTGCCCTGCTGGCGCAGCCACACCCAGAACGCCTTGTAGTCGGCGCTCGGGTCCTGCGTGCCGGGCACGCCGGTCTTCTTCGACACCTCCTCGGCCCAGGCAATGTGCTGCTCCCAGGTCATCCCGGTGGTCGGCTCGGGCAGGTTGTTCTTGGTCAACAGCGTCTTGTTGTAGACCAGGCCCTGGGTGTTCTCCCCGGCGGCGAGGCCGGCCAGCTTGCCGTCGACCACGCCGTACTGCCAGAGGCTCTCGGGGAACTTGGAGGTGTCCAGCTTGCCGGACTTCTGGTACGAGGTCAGGTCCAGCGTGGTGTTGCGGGCCGCGTACTCGGCGAGGTAGTTGTCGTCGATCTGGAACAGGTCCGGCGGGTTGCCGCCGGCGGTGAGCGTGGCCAGCTTGTCGAAGTAGCCCTGGTTGGCCTGCCAGGTCTTCTCGAAGGTCACGTTCGGGTGCTTGGCGGTGTAGAGAGCCAACGCGTCCTCGGTCAGCTTGGCCCGGGCGTCGCCGCCCCACCAGAAGACGGAGAGCTTGACCGGGGCGTTCGGATCGGCGGAGGGCTCGTCGTCTCCGCCACAGGCGGCAGCCCCGAACATCAGCGGTGCGGCGACCGTCACGGCCAGCAGGCCACGCAGCAGGCGCCGCCGAGGCAGCGCGGTACGGTGAGCGCGCCCGACGGGCGCGTCAGTGGTGGGGGGCGTTGCGGGGTGCATGTGCGCTCACTCCTCGGCATTAGGAGGCGACGGCGTCACCGGTGGCCGCGGTCGGGATGCCCGGGCCCGCAGGGCAATGCGGGTCCGGGCCCTGCGGCGCGGCCAGGGGACGTGCCGGTCGGGCGTGCGGGCCCGGGCCGGTCGAGTCGCGGATGACCAGGTCGGTCTGGAGCATTACCTGTGCGGTGGTACGACGGACGCCGAGCGCCGTGCCGGCACCCAGCCCTCGCGCGCCGCGCGGTGACTCGGTGTCCTGTTGCAGCAGCATGTCGACGGCCGTCCGGCCGGCGGCCCCGGTGGGTGTGGCCACCGTCGTCAGTTTGGGTCGGGTGAGCCGGCTCAGGGTGATGTCGTCGACCCCGACGACACTCACCTCCTGCGGCACCCGGACCCCGAGCGCGTCCAGCCCTTCGATGAGGCCGATCGCCATCAGGTCGTTGTAGGCGAGCACGGCCGACACACCGCTGCGCCGCACCTGCTCGGCGACGGCGGAGCCGCCGGTCTCGGTGGGCGCGTTCGGGCCGAGCACGGTCAGTTCCGCGCCGCCCGCTCGGGCGGCTGCGCCGGCGGCTCGGCGCATTTCCCGGTTGGTCCACGAACTGCGCGGGCCACCGAGCAACGCGATGCTGCGGTGCCCCAGGCCGACCAGGTGCTCGATCGCCGTCCGGGCACCCTGCCCGACGTCCATCAGTACGCAGGGCAGGCCGGTCACCTGGCGGTTCACCACCACCAGCGGCACCTCACGGCTGAGCTGCTCGATCAGGCTGTTGCTCATCCGTGGACTGCACAGCAGCACCCCGTCCACCTGCTTGGCCAGCGCGTGGACCAGCTCTTCCTCCGCGGTCGGGTCCTCGTTGGTGTCCGCCACGAACACGTGGTAGTCGCGGTGCCGGGCCTGACTCTCCGCCGCCTTGATCAGCGGCGGAAAGAACGGGTTCGCGATGTCCGCGATGATCAGCCCGATGTTGTGCGTACGCCCGGTGATCAGCGCCCGCGCGGCCCGGTTCGGCCGGTAGCCCAGATCCTCCGCGCAGGCCAGCACCCGGACCCGGGTCTCCGGGTTGACCAGGTGCGGGGCCGAGAAGGTGCGGGACACGGTGGAGATGTGCACACCGGACGCCCGGGCGACGTCCCGGATGGTGACTGGCACGGCGGCCCCTTCGTCCGATGTGGTGGCGGTCACGTGGGTGTGGCCCATTAATGCAAACGGTTGCGCCAGTGTCAACGGTGAATGGCTACAGCTTTGTTGCATCCAGACTCCCCTTGGTGACCTACTGCCTCGCAAACACGGATATTCACCGCCGTTTGCATCGTCGCCGTTGACGCGCTCGCATCGATCGTGATTACTTCACTGCAAACCTTTGCAGGATCACCGGAGAGGCGACCGCATGTCACCGAGAGCCGACGGCCGGGTCCGGTACGCCGTCGTGGGCACCGGCGCGCGAGCGGAGATGTTCGTCCGCGCCCTGGTGCTCGACCACGCCGACACCAGCGAGCTGGTCGCCTTCGCCGACGTCAACCAGGCCCGGATGGACGCGCACAACCGCTGGTTGGTCGAGCTGGGTCACCGTCCGATGCCCACGTACCCGGCCGGTGACTTCACCGCCATGCTGGACTCCGAACGCGTCGACGTCGTCCTGGTCACCAGCGTCGACGTCACCCACGACGAGTACGTGGTGGCCGCGTTGCGCGCCGGCCGGCAGGTCGTCACCGAGAAGCCGATGACCGTGGACGTGCCGCGCTGCCGGCGCATCCTCGACACGGTGACCGAGACCGGTGGTCGGGTGACTGTCGCGTTCAACTACCGCTACAACCCGCTGCACGAACAGGTCCGCCGGCTGCTGGCCGAGGGCGCGGTCGGCGAGATCGGGTCGGTGCACTTCGAGTGGCTGCTCGACGTGCGCCACGGCGCCGACTACTTCCGCCGCTGGCACCGCGACAAGGCAACCTCCGGTGGGTTGATGGTGCACAAGGCCAGCCACCACTTCGACCTGGTCAACTGGTGGCTGGCCGCCACCCCCGTCGAGGTGTACGCGGCCGGGCGGCTCTTCTTCTACGGCGAGGACGGTCGTCGGCACGGCTACGCCCGCGACTACGAGCGGGCGTACGGCTCCCCGGCCGCCGCCGACGACCCGTTCGCGCTGCGACTCGACGCGCACCCCCGGCTACGCGAGTTGTACCTCGACGCGGAGGCCGAGGACGGCTACCAGCGCGACCGCAACGTCTTCGCCCCCGGGGTCAGCATCGAGGACGACATGGCCGTGCTCGCCCGCTACTCCACCGGCGCCACGATGACCTACCACCTCACCGCGTACGCCCCCTGGGAGGGTTACCGGGTGATGGTCAACGGCAGTCGGGGCCGGCTGGAGCTGGAGGTCACCGAGAACGACTTCGTCGACCGGGGCACCGCCGGCGCGGTCAAGGGCGCCGCCCTGCACGGCGCCGAAGCCCCGGCCGAGGGCGGTGGTGCGACCCTCACCCTGCGCCCGTTCTGGCAACCGCCCCGGCAGATCCCCGTCGAGGGTCGCAGCCGACACGGCCACGGCGGCGCGGACGCCCGGATGACCGGGGTGCTCTTCGGGGGTCGACCCGACCCTCTCGACCGCGCCGCCACCGCCGACGACGGCGCGTTGGCCCTGCTCACCGGCCTGGCCGCCAACCGGTCCTTCGAGACCGGCCGACCCGTCCGGGTCGCCGACCTGCTCAATCCCCGCTGACCAGGAGACGAGAGGCCCATCCCCGTGCCGACGTTCGACCACACCGACCTGCTCCTGCCGCCCGAACCGGGCCAGCGCGCGCTGGCCCGGGAGCTGTACGCCCTCGCGGCGGAGCAACCCATCATCTCGCCGCACGGGCACGTCGACCCGGCGCTGCTGGCCGAGGACCGACCCTTCCCCGACCCGGCGCAGCTGCTCATCGTGCCCGACCACTACCTGACCCGGATGCTGCTCAGTCAGGGCGTACCCCCGGCGGACCTCGGTGTGCCCACCCGGGACGGGAGCCCGGTGGAGACCGACGGACGGGTGATCTGGCGACGTTTCGCCGCGCACTGGCACCTGTTCCGGGGCACTCCGTCGCGGCTCTGGCTGGAGCAGACCTTCCGGACCGTGTTCGGCGTGCACACCCCGCTCAACCCGGCCACCGCCGACACCCTCTACGACGAGATCTCGGCCCGGCTCGCCGAGCCGGACTTCCGGCCCCGAGCGCTGTTCGAACGGTTCGACATCGAGGTCCTCGCGACCACCGAGTCCCCGCTGGACGACCTCGGCCAGCACGCCAAGCTCGCCGCCGACGGCTGGGGCGGTCCGGGTGGACGGGTGGTCACCACCTTCCGTCCGGACGACGTGGTGGACATGGAGTTCGAGGGGTGGTCGACCAACGTGGACCGGCTCGGCGAACGGTCCGGCGAGGACACCGGCACGTACGCCGGCTACCTGGCCGCGCTGCGGGCCCGGCGCGCCGCGTTCATCGCCGCCGGCGCGACGTCCTCCGACCACGGACACCCCACCGCGCGCACCCTGGACCTGGCACCGGAGGAGGCCGAGCGGCTGTACGACCGGGGCCGACGCGGCCAGGCCGACGCCGCCGACGCGGAGGCGTTCCGCGCGCACATGCTGGTGGAGTTCGCCCGGATGTCACTCGACGACGGCCTGGTCATGCAGCTGCACCCCGGCGCGGTACGCAACCACAACCGCTGGCTGCACGCCCGGCACGGCCGTGACGTCGGCGGCGACGTCCCGCAGGCCACCGAGTACGTGCACGCGCTCGCCCCACTGCTGGAGCGCTACGGCAACGACCCCCGGCTGCGGGTGGTGCTGTACACCCTCGACGAGGACACCTTCACCCGCGAGCTGGCGCCCCTCGCGGGCGGGTACGCCGCGCTGCTGCTCGGCGCGCCCTGGTGGTTCCTGGACTCCCCGGAGGTGCTGCGGCGGTTCCGGGAGACGGTCACCGAGAGCGCCGGTTTCTACAACACCGCCGGGTTCGTCGACGACACCCGGGCGTTCTGCTCCATCCCGGTACGCCACGACGTGGCCCGCCGGGTCGACGCCGGCTTCCTGGCCCGGCTGGTCGCCGAGCACCGGCTACCGATGGACGAAGCGGCCGAGACCATCGTCGACCTGGCGTACCGGCTGCCCAAGCGGGTCTTCAACTTCGGAGGGGACCACCACCTGTGAGCGCGGGGAGCGCGGCGCAGCGGAGCCCCGCAGTCGCGAACGAAAGGCAGGCTCAGTGACCGTCACCATCACCTCCGTCGAGGTGCACGACGTGCGGTTCCCGACCGCCGCGCGGGGCGACGGCTCCGACGCGATCAACCGGGGCGACTACTCGGCGACGTACGTGGAGCTGGGCACCGACGCCGGGGCGACCGGCGCGGGGTTCACCTTCACCAACGGCCGGGGCAACGAGATCACCTGCGCGGCGGTCCGCGCGCTCGCCCACCACGTACGGGGGCGCACGGTCGAGGAGATCGTGGCCGAGCCGGTGGCGTTCTGGCGCTCGCTCAGCGCCGACGTGCAGCTGCGCTGGCTGGGCCCGGAGAAGGGCGTCATCCACATGGCGACCGGGGCGCTGGTCAACGCGGTGTGGGACCTGCGGGCCACTTTGGCCGGCAAGCCGATGTGGCGCTTCCTCGCCGAGCTGCCCACCGACGAGCTCGTCGCCAGCGTCGACTTCAAGCACATCAGCGACGCGCTCACCCCGGACGACGCGGCGGCGATCCTCGACAAGGGACGCGACGGCCTGACCGACCGGTTGGCGACGCTCGACCGGGACGGTTTCGCTTCGTACACCACCTCGGTCGGCTGGCTCGGCTACCCGGACGACAAGGTGCGCGCGCTCACCCGGCAGGCGTACGACGACGGCTGGCGTGCGATGAAGATGAAGGTCGGCGGCCCGCTCGCCGACGACCTGCGGCGGGCCCGGATCATCCGGGAGGAGATCGGCCCGGACGCGCTGCTGATGATGGACGCCAACCAGGTCTGGGACGTCGACGAGGCGATCACCGCGATGGCCACACTGGCCGAGGTCGACCCGTACTGGATCGAGGAACCGACCCACGCCGACGACATCCTGGGCCACGCCCGGATCGCCCGCGCGGTGACCGAGCTGACCGGCGGTCGGTGCCGGGTCGCCACCGGTGAGGTCGCCGCCAACCGGGTGATCTTCAAGCAGTTGTTGCAGGCCGAGGCGATCGGCGTGATGCAGGTCGACGCGTGCCGCGTCGGCGGCGTCAACGAGGTCCTGGCCGAGCTGCTGCTGGCGGCAAAGTTCGGGGTGCCGGTCTGCCCGCACGCCGGTGGAGTCGGCCTCTGCGAGTACGTCCAACACCTGGCGATCTTCGACTACCTGCGGGTGGGTGCCGCGCTCGATGGGCGGATGATCGAGTACGTCGACCACCTGCACGAGCACTTCGTCGACCCGGTTCGTACCCGCGGTGGCCGTTACCTCCTGCCCGAGCGGGCCGGTTACAGCGCCACCATGAAGCCGGCGTCGATCGCCGAGTTCCGCTTCCCGGACGGCCCGGCGTGGCGGTGACCGTCGGCGCGTCCCGGCTCGGCCTGGGCAGGTTGCGCCACCTTCCCGTCGAGGCCCGCCCCCTGATCCGGCCGGGGACGGTGCCGACCGGCGTCGTACACCTGGGGTTGGGCGCGTTCCACCGGGCCCACCAGGCGGTCTTCACCGAGGCGGCGGTCGGCGCGGCCGGCGGCGACTGGGGCATCATGGCCGTCGCGCCGCGCAGCACCGCCGTGGTCGAGGCGCTCGCCGCCCAGGACAACCTGTTCACCGTCAGCGCCCTCTCCGCCACCGGCAGCGCCACCCGGGTGGTGGGCGCGCTGAGCGGCGTACGGCATGCGGCCAGCGACCCGGACGCCGTGGTGGCGCTGCTCGCCGATCCGGCGGTGCGCGTGGTGACCCTGACGGTCACCGAGAAGGCGTACCAGCTCGACCCGGTGACCGGCCAGCTGTCCCCCGATTCGGCGCTCGCCGCGGACCTGGCCGGCGGCCGTCCGCCGAGCACGGTGCCGGGGCTGCTGCTGCGCGGGCTGGCCGCGCGGGCCGCCGCGGACGCCGGGCCGGTGGCCCTGGTCAGCTGCGACAACCTCCCGGCCAACGGCCGTCGGCTGCGGGGCATGCTCGACCAGACGGTCGGTCGTGCCGCCGGGGTGCCCAGCCAGCTGGTCGACTGGGTGGCCGCCAACGTCTCCTGCCCGGGCACCATGGTGGACCGCATCGTCCCGGCCAGCACCCCGGAGACGATCGAGGCGGTACGCCGGGCGCTCGGCGTGACCGACCTGGCGGCGGTCGCCGCCGAACCGTACGCGCAGTGGGTGATCGAGGACGACTTCCCCGGCGGCCGGCCGGGCTGGGAGCACGCCGGGGCGGTGCTCACCGACGACGCCGGCCCGTGGGAGCGGTTGAAGCTGCGCGCCCTCAACGGCGTGCACTCGGCGACGGCGTACCTGGGCGCGCTGGCCGGTCGGGAGACCGTCGCCGACGCACTGGAGATCCCGCACCTGGGCGACGTGCTGCGCCGGCTGATCGCCGAGGACGTCGCGGCGAGCTTCACCCCACCGGACGGGGTCCGGGTGGTCGACTACGGCGAGGAGGTCCTCGCCCGGTTCGGCAACCCGGCGATCCGCCACCGCACCCTGCAGGTGGCGATGGACGGCTCGCAGAAGCTGCCGCAGCGCGTCCTGCACACCATCGTCGACCTGCGCGCGACCGGCCGGTCCGCGCGCTGGGGCGCGCTGGTCGTGGCGTCCTGGTTGCGCTTCGCGCTGGGGTACGCCGACGACGGGCAGCCGTTGCCGTTGCAGGATCCCCTCGCCGGGCCGATCCGCGCGGCGCTGGACGCCGGCAGGCAGAGCCCGGCGGGCGCGGTCGACGCGCTCTTCGCGCTGCGTGAGGTCATCCCGGTGGAGGTCGCCGAGGACGACGAGGTCCGCGCCGACGTGGTCGCCTGGTTGACGGCACTGGAACGACACGGCGTCGAGGCCACCCTGGCCGGTGCCCGATGACCGGGCCGACCCTGGCCGGTTGGTGGTGAACGGGACGACGACGCCGCCCCGGGTGGCGGTGATCGGGGCGAACGGGCACGGCCGCTGGCATCGGCGGGTGCTCGCGCCGCTGCACGCCGACCGCCGGCTGCGGCTGGTCGCCCTGGTCGACGTCCGGCCGGTGGAGGACGATCCGGCGGCACCGGTGCCTCCTGGCGTCCAGGTGTTCACCGACCACCGGGCGATGCTCGCCGCCACCCGGCCGGAGGTGGTGGTGATCTGCACGCCGCCGCACACCCACCTGGCGATCGCCCGCGACGCGCTGGCCACCGGCGCGGACCTGCTGTTGGAGAAGCCTCCGGTGCTGTCGCTCGCGGAGCACGAGGAGCTGACCTGGGCGCTCGCCGCCGCCGGACGGGTGGCCCAGGTCGGCTTCCAGGCGCTCGGTTCGGCGGCCCTCACCGCGCTGACCGACGCGCTGGCCGCGGGCCGACTGGGCACCGTCACCGGTATCTCCACCGTGGCCGCGTGGCAACGGCCGGATGCCTACTACGCCCGCTCCCCCTGGGCCGGTCGTCGGACCCTGGACGGCCGACCGGTGCTGGACGGCGCGCTGGCCAACCCGCTCGCGCACGCGGTGATGCAGTGCCTGGCCGTCGCCGAGGCGCTCGGCGGGGCGACACCCTGGCCGGTGGCCATCGAGGTGGAGCGTTACCGGGTCCGCCCGATCGAGGTGGAGGACACCGCGGTGCTGCGGGTCCTGTTCCGCGCCGGCCCGCCGATGCTGGCGGCGGTGTCGCTGGCCGCCGAGGAGTTCGTGGCCGGCGAGGTCGTGGTGACCGGTACGGCCGGTCAGGCGGTGCTGGAATACCCGACGGACCGGTTGCGGCTGCCCGGGGACGTGGTGACCCGCCGGGTGCCGGGGCGGTCGGGACTGCTGGAGAACCTGCTCGCGCACCGGGCCGACCCGGCCGGGGTGCCGTTGATCGCACCGCTGGCCCGTACCGCGCCGTTCACCGCGCTGCTGGACGCGTTGCGGGCCGCCCCCGAGCCCCGGCTGCTCGACGGTGACCTGGTGACAGTTGTCGGCGAGGGCGGGGAACGGGTCCGTCACCTGCGGGGCGTGGTCGACGTGCTGCGTCGGGCAGCCGAGCGGGGGGCGCTCCCGAGTGAGCTGGCGGTGCCGTGGGCGGTCGCCGCGTACCGCGCCGAGTTGACGGGATAGCAGACGGCGACAACCGGGATCGCCGCCGACTCACCGTCGGGTCGGCGACGTAGGGGCTCATCGATGTGGTGATGATCGGCTATAAGTGACGCATGGACTTCCCGCCGCACCTGGGCAGCATGCCGATGCACGCGATCACCGAGATCCACGGCGAACCGGGCCTGCTGGAGCGTTTCCGGTTGGAGGTCCAGCAGTTCGACGACGCCGCCCGGGCGCGGTTGACCGCCGCGCTCGATCTCGCCGCCGACCTGCACCGCGACGACCGACGGGTCCGTGAGCCGTACCTGAACCACCTGTTGCGGGTGGCGATCCGGTTGATGCACCACTACCAGGTGCGGGACGTGGACGTGATCGTCGCCGGTCTGCTGCACGACGCGGTCGAGGACCACCCGACGGAGCTGGCCGACGGCGACCCGGGGGCCGACCCGACCGGGGCCGCGTTGCGCGCGCTCGCCGCGCGGTTCGGGCCGCGGGTGGCCACCCTGGTCGCCGCCGTCACCAACCCGGTGTACGACCCCGAGCGGGACCGCAACGCGCAGTACCGGGAGCACCTGGCGGTCAGCCTGGACCGGGAGCCCTGGGCTCGGGTGATCAAGGTGTCGGACTTCACCGACAACGGGGTGGGCGTGATCCACACGGTCGGGCCGAAGGTCGTCTCGTCGGCCCGGAAGTACCGGCCGTTGGTGCCGCTGTTCCGGGACCTGATCGGCCGGCCGGACACCCCGTTGTCGCCGGCCGTGAAGCGGCACATCTTCGCCCAGCTCGACCTTGCCGAGGAGCGGTTCAGCGCCATCCTGGACCAGCCCGCCCCGAACTGACGGCGGTCGCATCACCCGACTGGGTTCCGTGACAAGTTCTCGGATCTGCCAGGAAGCCTCGGGCCTTACGGTTGGTTTGCGCCAGATGAGAGGGAAATGCCCCTCTCGGTTCATCTTTCGGGCGTGTCACCAATCGAGAGGATTCGGACCATGCGCGACCTTTCCCGTCGCGATCTGCTCAGGGCGACGGCCGTCGGCGCCGGAGCGGTCGCCATCCCGAGCGTGATCGCCGGCAGCTCGGCAATCGCCGCCGACGGTCCCGGGTGGCCCTCCGACGCGAAGTTCCCACCGGCCGAGCTGACCGGCCGGATCGTCCGCCCGCAGAGCCCCGACTACGCGGAGGCCAGCCTCGGTTGGGACGAGTTGTTCGTGCACTATCCGCTGGTCATCGTCTTCGCTCAGGAGACCCGGGACGTGGTCAACGCGCTCACCTGGGCGCGGCAGCACGACGTCGCGCTGCGGGTACGCAGTGGCCGACACAACCTGGAAGGCTGGTCGAACGTCGACAACGGCATCGTGATCGACGTCAGCGAGCTGAAGGACGTCCACATCGACACCGCCACCCGCACGGCGAAGGTCGGCGCGGGGCTCAACCAGTCGGAGGCGGTGACCGCCCTCGGCGAGCACGATCTCGCGGCGACGACCGGCACGGAGGGGACGGTGGGCCTCTCCGGGGCGACCCTCGGCGGCGGCTTCGGCTTCCTCACCCGCTACCTCGGGATGGCCTGCGACAACCTGATCGGCGCGGAGATCGTCGTGGCGGCGGGCGTCGACGGGGCGAAGGTGCTCGAGGTGGACCCGTGGAACCACCCGGACCTGCTCTGGGCGCTGCGCGGAGCGGGCAACGGCAACTTCGGGATCGTCACCTCGCTGACCTACCAGGTCGCTCCGCTGAAGAGCGTCGCCTACCTGCAGGTGACCTGGCCCGGTCTCGGCGACCTGCACGAGGTCTTCGACGCCTGGCAGCGTGTCGGACCGTTCACCGACCCCCGCCTCGGCACCCAGGTCGAGGTGCACCCGAATGAGATCCTGCTGTTCGCGGTGCTCGCGGAGGGGTCGGAGGCAGAGGCCAGGAAACTGCTGGCACCGATCCTGTCGATCGGCAACCCCACGGTCACGACGCAGATCGGTGGCTGGGGCGACGTCTACGCCGGCTTCCAGATCCCGAACGAGGACGAGCCGGCGAAGTGGAAGTTCTTCTCCCAGTTCACCCGTGAGCCGTTCCCGGCGAAGGCGGTCAGCGTGATCCAGGCGTTCATGGAGAAGTCGCCCTCGCCGGACAGCAACTTCTTCACCCAGGCCTTCGGCAGGGGGGCGCAGCGGCAGGAGCCGTTCGGTGGTGCGGCCTTCCCGCACCGCGACGCGCTCTTCTACTCCGAGCCCGGCGTCGGCTGGGGCACCCGCGGCGAACCCGACAGCGACGACGCCGTCACCCCGATCGCCCAGACCTGGATCGCCGAGTTCAGCCAGGCGCTGCGGCCCTACGTCGACGGCGCCTACGTCAACGTGCCGAACATCGGCATGGCCGAGTGGGAGAAGGCCTACTGGGGGCGCAACTTCCCCCGGCTGCGCAAGATCAAGGCGAAGTACGACCCGCACAACGTCTTCCAGTACGAGCAGAGCATCCCGCCCGCGACGCACTGACCCGGATGACCGACGTGCGGGGTGCCGCCCCCCGCACGTCGGTCACCGCCAACCCCACCCCAGCCCCACCTTTGCTCTGCACCCGCGGAGGCGACAGCTACCGTGCGCGACCGGTGCCTATCGGGGTGCAGAGCAAAGGACCCGCAGGTGCAGCGCAAAGGAGCGCGCGCGCCCCGTGGGCACGTCGAGGTCTCGCGCGGGCAGGCACGAGGGTGCGACGCGCCGGCCGGGATGGGCGGTGCGGCCGCTCACGGATGCGGGAGCGCGGCCCCGGACCTGCCGGCCTGCATCAGGCGTTCGAGCCAGGGTGTCGGGGCGACACCCAACTCCCGGCCCAGGTCGGCGCGGAACAGCTCGAACCGCCGTACCGCCTCGTTGATGTTGCGCTCCGCCAGGTGCACCGCGATCAACGTGCGGGTGGCGCTCTCCCGCAGCGGCTCCAACTGCACAGCGGTCAACGCCACCTGCACCGCCTCGCTGAACCGGCCCTGCGTGGTGAGCCGCTCGGCGAGCGCCTCCAACGCGTACAGCTGCGTCTGGCGCAGGCGTTCCCGCTCGGTCAGCACCCAGTCGTCGTACCAGCCGGGCAGCAGCTCACCGGTCGCCAGCGCCGGCACACCGGGGCCGACGTCGACCGGTGACCCGCCGGCCAGCAGGGCGGTGGCCGCCGCGCCCAGCGTGGCCACGTCGCTGGTCACCCCGGTGGCCAGGACCAGCCCGTCGTCCTCGTCCACCAAGGGCTCGGGAGTCACCCGGTGCAGCCGCCACAGCATGGTGCGCAGGTTGGCCCGAGCCCGCTCCTCGTGCGAGCCGGGCCAGAGCGTGCCGGCGGCCTCCGAGCGGCCACACCGCTGGCGTACGCCGAGGTAGGCCAGCAGTCGGCGAGCGCCCTGCGGCACCGTCACCACCCGCCCGTCGCGCTCCAATCCGAACCCCCCGAGCAGCCGCAACGCGTACCGGGGAGGCTGCCCCGCCTCGATCTCCGATGCCGCGGTGCGAAGGTCGTGCGATACCTCGTGAACAGCCATGCCTGCGCCTCTCGCACCGGATCGCCCCGTGGGAGTTCCACGGTCGGGTGTGGACGATCGCCGCGCCAGCGCAGTGTCGTCACACCGACCCGGCGAGCGGCGTGGATCAACCGTTCGCCGGATCCGGCACCGACCGTTCAGCGCAGCTTGCTCAGCGTCCGGGCGTACCCGGTCCACTCGGCGGCGTCGCCGACGTTCGCGCGCACCTGGGCTTCCTTCATGATGGCGAGCACCTGCTCAGCCGGCGCCTCGGCCAACTTGCCGAGCGTGCTGATCCCGGCGCGGGCCAGCGCCGCCCGGGCCTTGGTCGGCACCCCGCTGAGCATGGCGATGTCGGCGTCCCCGACGTTCTCCAACTCGCTCTCGATGCCGAGCGCGGCGGCGACCGCCGACTGGGCCCCGACGGTGGTCCGGACGATCACCGCCTCCCGCTCGCTCACCTCGCCGAGCATCGCGTCCACGCTCGGGTAGCTGGTGTCCGCCGGCAGCACCTTGAGCACGTCGCGGATCAGCCGACCGTCGGCCACCTCCTCCTCGCCGAAGACGCGGATGAACTCCGACAGCTTCACCTCGCGCGGGAAGCGCTGCCGGACGTCGTCGTGCTCGGCGGCGTACCGCTCCAGGTAGGCCGCGCCCCGGACCTTCGGCCCGACGACCACGTCCACGCCGAGGGTCTCCACGGCGGGCAGCACGATGGTGCCGGCCTTGGTCTGCCAGATGCTGACCTTCTTGTCCATGAACATCGTGGTGCCCATGTACTTGCCGAAGTCCAGCGTGCCGATGTAGTTGGGGATCTGTTCGATCGTGTACGGGCCGGGGACGATCTTGTTCTCGTGCACCGTCGAGTGCAGCCGGTTGATCTCCGCGCGGATCTCGTCGAGCAGCCGGCGCAGGCTGACCCGCATCGCCGCCATGCAGGAGAACGCCTTGGCCAGGTCGGTGCCGAGGTGGTCCAGGTCGTGTTCGATGCGGTGGAACCGCTCGTTGAAGCCCTGCTCCCCCGGGGTCTGCCCGGCCTGCACCACGTCCTCGCCGTCGACCCAGTCGCTGTGGGCGAAGGTGCGGGCGAACGGTGGCGGCGCGCAGCCCGGCTCCACCGCGGGGAACGACTCGGCGTAGCTGAACACCCGCTTCGCGGTGCCCACGTTCTCGTAGATCCAGGATGAGACCAGCACGCTGGCGTCCGAGGCCGGAATGCCGTGCTGGGTGAACGCCTCGTACAGCTCGGTGACGGTCACCCCGTCGTAGTTGATCTCGCTCGCCATGGTGGTGTCCCTCTCAGAGCTGGTCGTACACGCCGCGGTGCCGGCGCTGCTGGAAGGTGCGGAAGGTCCGGGCCACCGACGGGCGCAGCGGCTCGGCGGTGCCGTCGTCGTCGAGGTCGACGTGGTCGCGACGAATGCCGAACGTGTTGACCTCCACGCCGAGCGGGCAGACCCGGGTCAGCGCGTTCATCAGCCGCTCGTACTGCGCCAGGGTCAACGTCACCCCGTCGGGCAGCTCCACCCGGAACTCGTACGGGTCGGTCAGGCCGGTCCGCACGTAGGAGAGCGCCACCACGGCGACCAGGCCGGCGTGGGTGGGCCGCAGCGTGGTCCGCGCACCGACCGCCTTGATCTCCGCGGTGCCGCCGCCGAGCCCCACGGTGTACCAGCGGAACCCGGTGGCCCGGCGCTCGGCCAGGTTCAGCCCGGCCTGCGGCAGGCCGATCACGCTGCACACCAGCAGCACCCGGTTGCCCGTCTCGACGAGTGGCAGCGCGGCGGCGAGGTGCTGGTCGCGCAGCAGCCCGACCAGGCGGGCCAGCCGATCACCGGCGGCCGGCTGGCCGGCGATCAGCGCGGAGGCCAACGCCGCCGGCAGTTCGATGGTCTCCACCAGCTCGTCGGGGAGCCGGTTCAGCGCGGCCACCACCGGCGCCGGGTCCCGCACCGCCGGCAGACCGGCGGCGGCCAGGACCTGGTCGACCGGCTGCCCGGCCGGCCGGGTCGGTACCGCCGCCCACCGGGTGCGGGCCACCGCGTCGGTCAACGGGTTCCAGGCCGGCTCACCGGCGCTGGTCCAGGCCGCCCCGGCCGCGGTCAACCCGGCCAGCAACAGCGCGTTGCCGCCCGGGTCACCGGGCGCGTGGAACTGCGCCTCGACGTTCGTGTTCGCGCCGACCGTCGCGCTCAACGGCGCGGTCACCGCCAGCCCCCGGGTGGGCAGGTGCGACAGGTACATCCTGGTGGTGCTGATCCGGTGCGTGGTCGGCAGCCCGCACACCCGCCACAGCCACGCCACCTCGCCGTCGGCCGCCACGGTGGGCACACCGCGCGCCCGAGCGGCGGCGATCAGCGCCTCGGCGGTCCGGTCCGCGGTGACCGCGCGCCCGGTGTCCAACACCCGGTTGCGCAGGTCGGTCGCCTGCGCGGGGGTCGGCCAGCTCACGTCCACGCCGAGACCCAACTCGTAGCGGCTGCCACCGGCGTCGTCCTGGGCCCGGGTCACCTGCCACACGATCGACGAGCCGAGCGCCCGGCAGACCCGTCCCGCCCGGTCCAGGGCGGCGGCCAGCGGCGGCGCGATGCCGTGGGTGCTGTCGAAGGTGTACGACTGGCGCAGGCTGGCCCGCAGCGCGGTGATCTCGGCCAGCCGGTTGGTCGGCAGCGCCCGGCCGGCGTGCACGGTGTTGTTCGGCGGGGTGTTCGCGGGTAGGACGAGACGGTCGCGGCGCAGTTGGCCGAGGAAGTTCGTGCGGTGCTGCGGATCGCCGGCGGCGACCAGCCGGATGGCCACCGCGAACCGGTCGTCGTCCTCGCGCAGGGTGAACCGTGCACCGCCGGGCAGGTCGGCGAAGAGCCCGGTGTTCGGGTCGGTGTCCGCGCCGGGGCCGTTGAGCAGCCGCCGTACCGCACCCGGGGTGGGCAGCAGGAACCGCCGGTAGAGCCCGAGCCGGTGGGCGTACGAGGCGTCCTGTTCGCGGGCCGGCGGGGCCAGCCGCCGGGCGTACACCTCGCCGTTGGTCGGCTCGTGCACCAGCTCGTCGACGAAGCGGGCCACCCCGACGTCCGCGCCGATCCGGTCCAGCGCGTCACGCCGGGCGTGCGCCAGGGTGCGGTACGCGTGCACCTCCCGGGCCGCGCGGCGCAGCCGGTGCTTCTCGTACGACACCAGGTAGAGCAGCCGACCGAGGTTGCCCTCCAGCACGGCCAGCTCGAGCAGCCCGGTGAGCGCCGCACCGGTGACCGCCGTGGCGGCGGCTCCGTCGACGGCCCGCTCGGCCGTGACGGCGACGGCGAACGAGGCGACCAGCGGCTCGTCGGCGGTGTCCGGGACGTACGCGGGCACCGACGCCCCGGCGGCCGACCAGGGCGCGAAGACCACCGGTGGCAGCACCCGCTCCCCCGCACCACCCGGGTCCACCGTGACGGTCACCCGCACGGTCTCCTCGGCCAGGTCGCGGCGCAGCACGACGGTGAGCAGCGGATGCCGGCTGGTCCAGTCCACCACCGCGGCGCCGGTGCCGGCGAGCGGCACCACCACCCGCCGGACGGTGCCCGGGTACGGGCCTTCCAGCTGGTCGACGAGGTTACGTTCGACGGACGGGTCGGCGCCGTCCACCGGTACCCGGATGTCGGTCATCGGGGCCCCCGCTCAGACGATCCGGAACGGCCGGGGGTCGTCCCGGTCGACGTAGACGGGCACCTGGTTGGTGGCGAGCACCGCGTTGTCGCCGACCGGCAGTCGCTGTACACCGTCGCCGGTGGGCGCGCTGCCGGTCACCACCACCGCCGAGTCGGCCGGGAAGCGCACCAACCGCAGCTCGCGGACGTCCGCGACGCCCGGCTCGTTCATCAGCGTCCAGATCACCTCGGCGGCCCGGACCGGCTCGCCGAAGGGCAACTCGTCGACGTAGCGGCGCAACCGGGCGTGCAGCCGTGCGCGTAGCTCGGTGGCTGCGGTGGAGGCGTTCACCGTCTCCGTCGAGCCGGTGGGCAGTGGCAGGCCCCGGATCACCAGATCGGCCTCCACGCCGATGCCCACCTCGTCGGCCCGGTCCACGGAGGCGAAGATGCCCACCGGGCGCAGGTCCTCGATGACCGACTCGACGGCGGCGTGCAGCCCGTCCGGGCCGTCCCAGATGGCTGCGGCGGTCGGCGCGACAAGCACCGTGACGTAGTACGGGTTGCCCAGGTCACGTTCGGTGCTGAAGACCCGCTCGATGAAGTTGAAGTTACCGAAGATGGACTGGTTGAGGTCCAGCCCGCCCCGGCCGTCGAAGACCTGCACCTGACGTACGCCGGGCACGGTGGCGACGGCCAGTCCGATCGCCTCGGCCGTCCAGATGGAGCGGGGCGCGGCCAGCAGCAGTTGCCGGTAGCGGGCGTCGGGGACCTGCTGTTCGCCCCCGGTCAGCGCGACGGTGTGGGTGATCTCCACCAGCTCGGCCCCGGCGGCCTGCTCGGCGTCGTCCAGGTCGGCCAGCAGGGTGTCGGCCCGGTTCCACCTGTCGATCTTCTGGTTGGGTTGGGTGGGGTCGAGGTTGTGCGCGGGGCCGGGGTAGAACGCGGCGACGGCCGGCACCCGTTCACCGACGGCGGCGGAGAGCACCACCGTCTCGTCCAGGGCTACGTGGTGCCCCCCGGGCGTGGACAGCCGCGCGCCCCTGGGCAGCGTGAGCTGGGTGCGCCCGGTGGGCAGGGCGGCCTTCAGTTTCAACTTCACCGTGCCCCGGGCCGGCAGGTACGGCCGGGGTATGCCGAGTTCCTCGCCGAGGCGGGTCAGCGCGTCGGCGGTCGCCGACACCACGTACGAGTTGTCGTAGACGGCACCGAGCGCCGCCCACAGCCGGGCGTCCTCCAGCGCGGCCAGTTCGAGGACCTTGCGCAGCACCGCGCCGCTGGTCAGGTCGATGTCGTCGCCGAAGAGCAGCCGGGCGGTGGCCAACTTCTCGGCGAGCAGCCGGGCGAAGGACTTCGGCACGAAGCCGCTCTCGACGATGCCGAAGCCGGTCGAGCCGGTGGCCCGCAGCGCGGCGGCGTCGACGGCCAGGACGTCGGCCAGCTCGGCCGGGAGGGTGGGATCAGACACTGGGCAGCTCCCCGAGATGCACCGAGAGCCGGTCGTCGGTGATGGTTTCGAACTGGACCTGGACCTGCAGGGTGCGGGACGCGCGCAGCGCGGCCTTCGCCGCGTCGTCGGTGCCGGTCGCACCGAGGCGGCCGTCGTCGAGGTTGACGTCGACGATCCTGCGGACGCGCGGGTCGCGGTCGAGCAGGGTGATGATGCCGATGCGTACCTGTTCGCGGATCAGGTTCGGCTCGATCTGCTCGGCGAGGGCGTTGAGGCCGTCGAAGCCGAAGGTGGCGTCGAAGACGTTGGAGCCGCGCAGCGTGGTCAGCGCCACCGCGAGGCTCTGGGCCACGTTGTCGGTGCCGGCGACGAGGGCCAGCACCCGGCCGTTCGGGCTGTCGTCGAAGACGACGTCGCGGGCCAGGTCCACGCCGGGCATGGTGGGTTCGAAGGCGAGGCCCCAGCCGAGGTAGCGACGTTGGGCGGCCTGCCGTTCCCGCTCGGTCCGGTCCATCTCAGACCGCCTTCAGCTTGGTCTGCCCGGCGCTGGCGGACAGGGCGGGGGTGCTGCCGTTGGTGGCGCCGCTGAGGGTGCTCAGCGCCACGCCGGCCCCGCCGACGTGCAGCTTCGCAGCGGCGCCGGTCGCCGACACCACCGTCTTGCACTGCACGGTGGAGCTGCTGTCGGTGATCGTGCAGCCGGTCACCGACTTTCCCGTGATCCCGTCGAGACGGGTCACCTGGGCGCCGGCCACGACCAGCTTCGCCTGCCCGGCCGGGGAGACCTTGCCCTGGCTGGGGCAGTGCACGTCGCTCGACGTGGTGAGCACGAAGGCCATCTCGTTCTCCTCAGTGGACGTTCATCGCGTTGTCGACCTGGACGTCGACGTCGTCGGCGGCGATGTTGACGGTGCCGCCGCTGATGTTCACCGCGCCGTTGCCCGCGTCCAGGTCGATCCGGGTGGCGGTGATGGTGATCGAGCCGTCCTGCTTCATCACGATCGACGACCCGCCGGCGGCGTGCTCGATGGTGATGCTGTCGGCCTCGTCGGCGCGGGCCGGGCGCTGACCTCGACCCTGTAACTGGGCCCGGCCCACCCGCACGGTCAGCTCACCCAGCTCGATGACCCGGTTGCCGTCGCCGTCGGTGAGGTCGTGCGCGACCTTGCCGTCGTGGTCGGCGGGCACCACCGTGTCGGCGACCGACGAACGACTGTTGGTGGCCACGCCGACCGGCAGCGACAACCACCAGTCCCCAGGCTGCGAGACCGGGGCGTGCCCGGTGGGCCAGAGCGCGCCCACCTCCACCGGGTCGTCCGGCGCGCCGTTGCGGTAGGCCAGCGCCACCCGGGTGCCCGGATAGCGGGGCAGGATGAGCCCACAGCCACCCCAGGCGAACGGGGTCAGGTAGGTCACCCCTGGCAGCGGCGCGGGCTGCTCCCGGCGGACCGGCAGGCGGCGGGCGCCGTTGGGTCGACCGTCCGCGCGGACCAGCCCCTCCCACACCGTCTCGGTCTGCGCCGGCGGCTCCACCGCGCCGCTGGCGTTGGTGGCCGCCGCGCGTACCTCGCCGATCTCCAGGCCGCGCGTCTCGCCCCGGGCCGCCCGGGCCGCCCGGCGCACCGCCTCCGCGGCGGCCACACCGGGCGACGACGTCGGACCGGCCGGCTCAGCCGCGGCCGCACCGGAGGCGTCGCTCCAGCTGTCCCAGGCCTGGGCGCCCGAGGTGACCTCGACGCCCTGCACCACAGTGACGAAACCGGCGGTACGCGACAGGGTGTGCCGGGCGGCGCTGAGGTAGAGCAGTTTCGCCCCCGCGCCCAACTCCCCGGTCGACGGGGCGAACGGCGCGGCGAACGAGCCGAGCAGCGCCGCGCCGACGCTGCCCAGCGTGGTGGCCTCGTCCACCGCCGGCGGGTCGAAGCACACCAGGTCACCGGGCTTCAGATCGGGGCGACCCTTCAGGGTCAGCGTCCACGCCCGACGGCGCGGCGCGGCCGTGCCACCGGCCTCGGTGGCCGCGTACGGGTCGGTGTCCTGGCTGCCGTTCTCGGTGCAGGCCAGCAGGCCGGTGGCGAGCGTGAGCGGCTTGGGTTCCCCCTCCGGGTAGGGGACCGGCCGCTTGCCGACGTGCACGGTGCCGTCGCGGATCAGCAGCATCCCCCGCCCGTACGCGTTGAGCGACTGCTGCAACGCGCCGCCGATCCGCTCCAGCGCGGCACGGTAGAGCAGCCCGGCGCCGAAGGCGGCCCGTTCGTCGCCGGCCGCCTCGGTGGCGCCCCGGGTCATCGTGCCGTCCCCGTTGGCGCCCCAGGTCGCGATGTCCACCCTGGTCCGCTCGGCGATGGCGCGGATGGCGGCGCTGAAGGTGGCCGCCTCGAACCGTTCGGCGACCCGCTGCCCGAGCCGGGCGTACGCCTGCTCGACGAGGGTCAGCTCGGTGTCGTACGTCCGTTCGCCGGTGAGCCGGCGTACCTTGGTCACCCGCAGCACGGCGACCAGTGCCTGGGTCAGCTCGGCCGGGGTGGGGCCGGCGTTGACGCCGACCAGGTTGGTGAAGAACGCGCCGACCGAGGTGTTGGCGTCGCGCCAGTACAGGTGCAGCTTCGCCACCAGCGGTGGTTGCCCCTCGGCGGTGCGCAGTGCGGCGAAGTGCTCGTCGATCAGCCCCTGCACGGTGACCGTGTACGCGCCGGGGCCGAGCCCGTCGGGCAGCGCGGCGTCGATGGCCGCGTAGTAGTCCGCGCTGGACAGGGTGAGCGCCGCGTCCTGGCTCAGCCCGGTCGGGGTCTCCCGGTGGAAGGTGATCGTCCAGCCGGCGTCGTTGCCGACCGCGCCCTGGCGGACCTGACCGGTCTGGAACGGCGTGAGCGTCATCGCAGCACCCTCCGCAGCTTCTTGTCGAGCAGGTAGCGGTAACGCAGTCGGCCGGGGCCCAGCTCGGATTCGACCCGTTGGGCGGGTGGGCGGCGACGCCACACGAACTCGTTGATCGGCGGCGGTCCGAACTGGTCCGCCGCGCGGTCGGCGCGCCGCCAGGCCAGGGTCAGCGACGAGCCGTAGTCGCCGGAGCCGCGTACCGTCCCGGCGTGCAGCAGCCAGCCGAGCACCACCACCTCGACGGCGACCGGGGCGGACCCGGTGGTGTCGGCGGACGTGCCGGCGTCGGGGCAGACCCGACGGAGGCCGGCGGCGAGCGGCACCGAGCCGAGGATCCGGGTGCCCTGGCGGACCACCAGTCGCAGCGGCACCCGGCCGACCAACGCCGGTGGCGCGGGTACGGTCGGCGGCGCGGGCCGGGGCGCCAGGTCGTCGGCGGAGCTGCTCACCACGGCGAGCGGGTCGGTGTTCAGCCACTGCCGGGCCAGCCCGGTGGGCAGGATCAGCACCGCGTGCACACCGGCGCCCAACTCGACGCGGTGCGGGAGGCCGGCGGTGAGGCTCTGCCGCACCTCGGTGAACCCGTCGGGCACCTCGACGGGCGTCTCCGGCAGCAGGTAGCGGTCGATCGGGAACGGTGGCATCAGTTGCCCAACCCGTCGGCGAGCGCGCCGACTCCGATGCTGGCCACGTCGAGCAGCTTGCCGAGCAGGCTGGGACGGGGCACGTGGACGAGGGTGATGGTGGTGTCCAGGACGTCGCGGCGGGCGGCGGAGGCGTTGAAGGTCAACGACTGCACCTGCATGTCGGTGCGGATGGTCATCGAGGTGACCAGGATCAGCCCGCCGAACTTCCCCCCGGAGTACGCCGCGAGGGCGGTGCCGCGTTTGCTCGCCTCGGCCATCGTCTCCAGGGCGAACTTCCACGCGTAGCGTTCCGCGCCGACGAGCACCCCGGTCAACGTGATGGTGTCGTCGTGGGTGGCCACGATGGCCTTGTGCGCGGTGGAGCCGATCGGCGGCAGGTGGTACGTCTGCGCGAGGGAGATGGCGGTCACCGCCCACAGTGGGATGGGCAGCACCCCGTCACTGATGATCGCCGACGGCACCGTGCCGTACCGCATGAAGCTGCTGGTGATGGCCATGCTCAGCGCCCTCCGGTGGGTGGCAGCGGCACCGGCGTACCGGTGGATTCGACGGCCAGGCCAAGGTCGCGCAGTGCCTGGGTGATCTCGCGGACCT
Organism: Micromonospora sp. B9E7; assembly: GCF_039871815.1. NCBI lineage: Bacteria > Bacillati > Actinomycetota > Actinomycetes > Micromonosporales > Micromonosporaceae > Micromonospora > Micromonospora sp. B9E7. Next base: position 63,666 of record NZ_JBDPLX010000027.1, on the reverse strand, counting down.
CGCCGGCGGCGCTGGTGACGCGCAGCCGTAGCCGGCGCTCCGCCAGCGCGGCGCTGATCCGCGCGGGCCGGGTGGACGCGGAGCCACGCCGGTTGATCCGGTCGATCTCGGCGGCGGCGTCCTCCATCCGGGAGATCGCGTCGAGGATCCGCGGGTCGGGTGTGAAGCCGGGGTCGTCGCGTTGCAGCCGGGCGATGCCCTCGCGGAAGTCGGCGGCGTCGCGGCGCAGGTTGGTGACGAGGTTGTCGGTGAGGGCGCTGACGCCGCTGACGCTGGTGGCCCGGTGCGACTTGTCGTCGACCAACCACACCCAGCCGTCGTGGCCGATGCCGACCAGGTCGGTGCCGGCGACCTTGACGTTGGCGTCCGGGCCCTTGAGGAACAGCTCGATGCTGCTCAGCGAGAACGCGGCGGTGTACTCGCCGAGCACGCCCCGGCCGTAGGTGACCATGTCGTGGCGCAGGTAGGCCCGGAACCCGGGGCCGTCGTCGGCACGTCCGCCCCGGTCCCGGAAGCGTCGCCAGAGGGTCGCCAGGGCCTCCGGGTTGTGCACGGCGAGCTGCTGGGTGAGCCAGACGTCGCCGCCCTCGACCACCGCCCGCAGGTCCGGATCGCCGATCCGGGCAAGGGCCTCGGCGAGGCGGGCCTCGGTCATCTGCAGGCCGCGGGAGCGGGCGCGACCGAGGTCGTCGACGGCGGTACGCATCCGGGCCAGTTCGTCGGGGGTGAGCCGGCCACCGAGGCGGGTCTCCAGATCCGCGACGGCGGCCCGTTTGCCGCTCTCGGTCTCGGCGGCCACCGCGCGCCACAGCGCCGTCGGTTCCAGCTCGGCGGCGCGGCGTAGCGCGGCCTGCCGGTCCGCCGGCATGGCCCGGAACGCGTCGCCGACGATCGCGGCGGGCTCGGTGTGCCGGCCGGCCGCGCCGCTGCCGGCGTCGAACTCGCGCAGCAGCGAGTCGGCGTACGCGGCGGCGTCGTCGGCCAACCGCAGCGGCGCGTCGCCCACGATGCCGTCGCGGGGTCGGCTCAGCTCGCGCATCTCGGTGTTGAGCTGGTCGAAGTACTCGCCGAGGGTGGCCACTCGCACCCCCTCGGGCAGGGTGCCGCCCTCCAGCACGTGGTCGAGGATCGCGGCGATGTTGTCCCGCAACACGGCGATGCGTTCCAGCCGGTTGACCGCGTTGTTCAGGTGCAGGTCGGCGACGTCGTCGATCATGCGGCGGACGAGGTGCTCCAGCAGTCGCCGGGAGCGCACCTCGCCCGCCTCGCTGTGCGCGGCGATGGTTCGCATGAAGCGTTGCAGTCGTGGGTTGGCGTCGGCGGCGGCGTGCACGGCGGCGGCGTCGAGGAACCGGCCGGCGCGGAACCTGCGTGGCCCGGTCACGGCCGCACCACCGGGACGCGCGGCCCGGCGGTGGCACCACCGGGTTGGGAGTCGAGCACCATGAGGATGAATCGGGCGCCCTCCGGGCCGCCGACCGCGCCGCTGAGCATCGCCTCGCGTTCCACGTAGGCGAGCACCGGCTCCATCAGCTTCTGCACCACCCGTTCCAGCACCTCGTTGAGCAGGATCTCGGTGAGGAACGCCTGGAGCAGGTCACGGGACGCGGCCTCGACGATCTGCCGGGTGACCCGGCGCACCACGTACCCCCGGGCGGCGCGCAGCCCCGCGCGGACGCCGAAGCGCATGGCGACCCGGCCGCCGCGTACGGCCGCGCCGCCGATGGTGCCGGCCTCCGGGATCAGCGACAGGGCCAGACCGAGGTACGCGGCGAACAGCTCGACCTCGACCTCGGTGCGGGTGAGCACCAGCTCCGGGTCGAGCATCGATTCGTACAGGCGCTCGCGCTGGTGGGCGTGCGCCACGTCGACGGCGGCGACGGCCACCCCGACCACGAAACCCAACGGTGGGCAGAGCACCGACAGCGCGATGATCCCGACCATGGTGGCGAACGCGCTCAGCGCCTCCCGGCCCAGTTCGGTGCCGAACAACTCGTCGACGCCTGTGGCGTAGTAGAGGTTGCCGCCGAAGAACTCGCCGATCTGCTGGTGGGTGACCAGGTGGATGCCCTGCAGGGCGAACCGTCCCCGGGGGATCGTCGCCGACGGGATGTGCTCGCTGATCCGGCTGGACTTGAACGCGAACCGGGCGTCGGTGCGGGCACGGCCGAGCATCTCGGTGTTGTTGCGCCGCATGTCCTGTAGCACCCGCCACAGCTCGTCGCGGATCGCGGAGCGGTCGCCGGCGAAGCGGGCCAGCACGTCGGGCAGGTCGGTGATCTGCTTGACCAGCGGGTCGATGCCCTCGGCCTCGCCGCGTTGGATGACCAGCGCCTGTTCGATCTCGGCGAGGGTCCAGAGCACCGCGTGCGAGTCGCGGATCCGGGTGGTGCCGTCGCGTTCGACGATCTCGCCGGCCGCTCCGGGGCTGCTCAGGGCGCCCTCGGTGGCGAGGAACGCGCTGGAGATGGCACGGGCGGCCCCGTACCAGGCGGTGGACGGGTTGGCCATGCTCACCGTGGCGACCGTGCCGCCGCCCAGGTCGGTGTGCGCCTGCGTCCACCGGGCGGCCTCGTGCCGGCGCAGCCGCTCCCGCAACCCCTGAAGCTCGGCGTAGTCGGTGAGCTGGGAGACGATCAACCGCTCGAAGATCGGCGCGTACCTGTCGAAGTTGGCGATCCGCGCGTCGATGCCGGTACGCGAGCTGAGCAGCAGTTGTACGAGCATGGCCTGGCTGCCGACGACGAAGAGCTGCCCGACCGCGCCTTTCACGGCCGGGCTGAACGCCTGGAGGAAGTGCAGGTTCCAGGAGGCGGACGTGTCGATCCAGCCGCCCTGGATCCGGGCGAAGTGCTCGGGCTGGCTGTAGCGGCCCATCACGAGTTGGGCGAGGCGGTCCAGGCGGGGCACGACCCCGGCCAGGTGGCGCAGGAACTGCACGGCCGGCGAGGCGACCGGCCGGAAGTCCAGCGGACCGAGCCGCCCGCTGCCCTCCGGTACGGGTCGGGTGAACGCCTCCCGCTCGGCGGAGCCGACCAGCAGGCTGATCGCTGCGGCCCGGCCGCGCAGCATGGCGGCGGCCTGGAGGCAGAAGTTCGCCGGATAACGGCACGGCTCGCCCATCTGCAGCCGGAACGCGATGTCGTCCATCAGCCGGTGCAGCTCGTCGCCGTCCGGGCCGAGGGCGGCCAGCTCCGGTTCGCCGTTGAAGGGGGCGCAGGCCCGCATCTCGGAGTGTTCGCCGGTGACGGCGGGGAACCGCCGACCCTCGGTGCCGGGTGGGGCGCTGGGGCTGCTCGGGTCGAAGACGAACCCACCCCGGCGGGCGCCGCCGGTGCCGTCCCCGCCGCTGCCACCGGCACCGCCGCCGGGCCCGGTGCCGGTGCCCAACCCGGCCGGTCCGCTGCCGCCCGGTCCGCTGCCCGTGCCACCGGGTCCGCTGCCGGTGCCGGATCCGCCGCCCGCGCCGGAGCCACTGTCGGTGCCCGTGCCGTCGCCGATGCCTCCACCGGGCGGCGCGTTCGGGTCCGGTGGCGCCGCCGGTCGCTGCTCGACGCTGATCGGCAACAGGTTCGCCGTGCCGGTCCAGTGCAGCGTCCTGTCGGTCTCCTCGGTGCCCACCAGCAGCAGGGAGACCCCACCGATGCTGATCACCACGAGGCAGGTCGGCACCGCACCGCCCACCGAGGCGAGGATCGAGTCGACCCGCCGGGTCACCTCGGCGTCGACGGCCCGCTCGATCTGCGCCTGGTACTCGTCCACACTGGTGGTCTCGCCACGCGGCTGGGCGGTCCGCAACCGCTGCCGGATGTCAGCGCTGAGCTCCTCGTCCACCATCGCCACCAGGGCGCTCCGGTCGGCGACCAGCCGCCGCTGCACCGTGCCGGGCTGCGGGCTGGGCACCCGCTCCTCCACCTCGAAGTGCGGCTGCGGGGCGGCCCGGAACACCGTCTCGCCGAACCGTTCGAACGTGAGGACCGACCACGGCGTGGTGTTCACCAGGACGGCCCAGACCGGGCGACCGTCGGAGCCGATCACCCGGGCGATCATCCCCTGCGGGGTCCCCGACGGCAGGCCGCCGTGCTGGCGTACCGCCTCCCGGCCCAGCTCGCCGAGGTGACCGGCCAGGTAGGCGGCCGGGCGTAGCAGCCACTGGTAGGTCACCGGCGGCGGCTCGTCGCCGTCCACCGGCACCTCGGCGGCGTCCCCACCGTCGTCGTAGGACGGCACCCGGTAGACGGCCAGCAGGTGACGCATCCGCTGCGGGTCGAACACCTCGGCCGCCGGCCGGCTCAGCGGCGCGGCCACCCCGGCGGGCAGCCCCGGGTCCAGCCGCGCCGCCGTGACCACCTCGTCGATGCGCCGGCGCAGCCGGGCCTCGAAGGCCCGCCGGTCGTCCGGGGACACCCGCGCACCGCCCGCGCCGGTCCAGCGGAACTCCGGCGCGCCAGCGCGTACCTCCAGATAGCCGCCGCGGGGCGCGACCACCTCGCGGCGGGAGCGTTCCAACGCGCGGGCCAGGGCCGCGCCGAGCGCGTCGGTCACCGCCTCCGGCCGCTCGGTCACCGACCGGGCGTCCAGCCGGATCCGCACCGGCACGTGCACCGAGATGGCCACCGTCAGACCTGCCCGTCCAGGTGCTCGGCGAGGCGGGCCAGCGCGAGGTCGGCGAGCGCGTCGGTGTCGACCGCGCCGCCGGCCACGACCACCTCGATCTCCACCGGGAAGTGGTACGCGATGACCGCGCGATCGTCCTCGGCGACCTGCTCGGCCTCCGCCTCGCTACCGGCCGCCGGCAGCACCAACTCACCCGCGTGCACCAGGGCCAGCCCGGTACGGGTGACCCGGGCGGCACGGCCAGCACCGGTCGCCATTCGCTACCTCCGGTTGATCCTCGTGGGTTACGGCAGGACGGACTGGTCGCCGGTCTTCGGGTCGACTGTGGCGGCGAGGCTGAAGCCGCTGAAGGTCGCCGCTGGGGCGCCGGAGATGGTGGCGGTGGTCGGGGTGGCGCTGGTGATCATGCAGTCCCGCAGGACGAAGGACGAGAACGCCCAGTCGTCGCCGGTGTGCTCCAGCAGCGCGATGTCGAACAGCTCACCGTCGAGGGCCAGCTTGGTGAGCCGGCCGGCGACGTCCCCGATCGCCTTGACGGTCATGGTGAAGTTCATCGACACCGGCGCGTGGATGACACCCAGGTGGGTGACCTCGCACGAGTGCAACGCCTCGACGTTGAGCGAGAAGGACGGGCTGAACGAGTCGATGGGGCTGATCAGCACCGTCTCGGTGCCCTTGGTGTACTGCACCGCGAGGCGGGTCTTCCACTCCATGGTCTGGTTCCTCCGGGTCAGAACTTGGCCACGAGCGTGACCAGCAGGCGGCTCACGGCCGGGCCGTACGTGACGGTGACGACCAGGTCGACGGTGCGGTCGGCCCGGGCGGCGGTGACGATCGAGGTGTCGGTGGCGGTACGTGCGACCTCGGGGATGCCGAGGATGTCCAGCACCGGGATCTCGATGCGGTAGTCGTCGATCACCGCCTGCCGCTTGAGTGGGCCGAGGATGCCGTCGACCTGGGTCTTCAGCAGCGTCATGCCCGGCTTGGTGATCCGCGCGTCGCCGACCAGACCGATCAGGCCGGCACGCAGCATGAACTCGATCTGGTCGAGGGTGCGCACCAGGTCGACGTGCAGCAGGCTCGCGTCGGAGGTGAACAGCCGCCCGTCGGCGAAGTGCAGGCTCTCCCCGGTGATCAGGGTCGGGTCGATGATCGGCGTCAGGTTGGCCTCGGACAGACCCTTGATCTCGGCCGGGCTGTACTGCTTGGCCACCGGGATGGCGACCCCGCGGATCTTCTTGAGCACGATGCTGTGGTGCACTGGCAGGCCGGCCACGGCGGCCATCGCGGCGGTGGCAGCGTCGCCGTCCGCCCCTCGGGCTGCGATCATCACCATCCGGCTGGTGCTGCTCTTGAGCGGGTTCGCGGTGGCGGTGATGTCCGCGACGTAGGTGGGGTTCTTCTCGGTGGCCGGGTTGACCATGGCGAACCCGAGCCGCCGCTGGCCGGCCGCGGACATCGTCTCCACGTGCGCCTTGAGGGCGTGCAGCCCGGTGGGCGCGCCCGCGCCGGCGGGGTTGCCGACGCTCGACTCGTTGGCCAGCGACACCATGGTCACGTCGTCGGCGGCTTCCAGACCACCGAGCGCGGCGGCGTAGTCGTCGCCGGCGACCTTGACCCCGTACACCTTGGACGGGCGCGGGTCCTGCAGGAACGCCAACTCCAGCGAGTTGTAGAGGGCGTTGCGGACCACGTTGCCGGCCTGCCGGCGGGCGAAGTTGGTGACCGCGTCGTCGAGGGTCTCGATCCGGACCGGCGTGTTCGCCGGCGCCGAGCCGCCGTCGGCCGTGGCCGGCGCCTTGCCGACCACGGCGATGACGCCCGGAGAGCGCTGCGCCAGCGGCGCCGGTGGTGGCACGATCCGGACCTCGATGAACGGGAATGCTGCTGTCGGTGCCACGGGTCCTCCCGGACGAAGTTGCTACTGGTCTGAGTTCTCAGGTCGAGACGGCGGCGAGTCCGATGCCGCTGCGGGCGAGCCACTGGCCGGCCCTCGCGAACCGGGCGGCCCGCTTCTGTGCGTCGGTGCCGGTGTCGCCGCCGGGCCAGCCGTCGTCGTCGAACGTCTCGACGGGGACCACCCAGACGGCGACCACCCGATGTCGTCGCCGGACGTCGTCCGGTGCGGGCACGTCCAGCCCCAACTCCTCGGCGCGGGCCCGCACCAGACGGGTCTCGACGAGCAGGTCGGCCAGGGAGAAGCCCTTGTCGCGGACCAGCACGGCTGCGGCGAACGGCAGTGGGCGCGGAGTGGGTGGGGCGGCCGACGGCGCGGCGTAGCGCAGCTTCACGGTGGCGCCGGCGGCCTGCCCGCGCATTCGTGTCACCAGGTCACCGGCGTTCGTGGCGCCGACACCCGCGAGCAGCCGGTCCAGGTGCGCGTCGGTGAACGCGGCCGGCTGGTGCAGCCCGGCCCGCAGTCGGGTCACCAGCCGCGTTCGGCGCTCGGTCTCCAACTGCGCCGGGTCGGACGGCAACGCGCCCAGGTCGGCGATGATCTGCGGGTCGACGTCGAAGGCGGGCACCGCCACGTCGAGGTCCTCGACCCGGTCCCGGGCGGCGCTGGTGCGCACCACCAGACTGCCCCGCCACAACGCGTCGATCCGCAGCGCCGAGCCGCCGAGGCCGTGCAGGCGCACCCGCAGCTCGGTACGGGTGGTCCCGGCGGAGCCCAACCACTCCCCCTCGGCCACGGTGACGGGGGCGGCGGCGAAGCCGAGGGTCAGCTCGTCGAAGACCGCCGCGTACGGCGGCGCGACCGGCATCGCCTCGGTGTCGTACGCGGCCTCGACCAGGTGCGCCAGCGACGCCTCGTCGAAGAGCGACGCGCGGGTGCCAGGGTCGGCCAACCGCACCAGCACCCCGTCGACGAAGTCCACCGCACGGCCTCCCCGTTGCCCGCGCCGGTGCACCCTGCCCGGCTCGGCACGAGGATCGCGAAGGGCCCGTCACCCGAGCGTCACCACCACCGTCACCGCACCCGCGTGCTGCCCCGACTGTCGGGAACTGAGCACCCACACAGGCGCAACCGCGGAAAGCGATCAGGAGGGCGGGGCCTCCCGAAGGACGACGCGCAGCGGGTGGGATGCGGTGGTGGCGAGGTCGCCGAGCACGGTGAGCAGCAGGGCGTACTGATCGGCCGGCTCGTCGGCGAGCAACTGACCGGCGTCGTCGACCAACAGGGTGAGCGGGCCGGAGTCCAGCCGGTCCCGGAGCACGTCGACGAGGGCATCCCACGTGTGTCCGAGATGGGTGGGCAGGGCCAGCGCGTCGGCCATCGCGGCGAAGAGCGCGGGCCGCGTCCGGGTCGCCGCACCGGCCAGCACCGCCGCGCCCCGCACCCCCGGCGCTTGCGGCGCGTCGTCACGGCACACGGTCAACCAGTCCGGCCACCGCCCGTCGTCCTCGTCGGCCATCACGTGCCTCCTGGTCTGGTCGGGTACCGAAACCGCAGGGCCGGCCGGCCGCAAGGACCGCGACCGACCGGCCCGGGGTCGGTCAGAGCCGGTAGAAGTCGGTGTAGTGGTTGGGCGAGAACCAGGTCACCCCGGTGCTGCGGTTCACCACGATCCGGTACGCGTCCCGGGCGGCGCCCTGGGTGCGGGGGTAGACGTCGTACTCGTTGTAGGTGGCGTTGGCGGGCAGTTGACCCTCGTAGTTGTAGAACTGACCGCCGGCGAAGTTGGACTTCCCACCGCTCCAGGAGTACCAGCCGCGGCTGGTCGGGAAGCCCTTGGCGGACCACCCCGAACGGGCTGCGCGGGCGTCGGCGCAGCGGCTCATCGTGCAGGAGCTGTAGACCGACGCCGAGGCGGAGTCGGTCAACCGGGGGGACACCACGGACGGGCCGACCAGCGCGGCGGCGACCATGGCGAGGAGCAGGGCGAGGGTGGTGGTACGCCGACGGATCGCGCCGAGCGTGGCCAACGGGGACACGAGGGTGGACACAGGCTGCCTCCAGACCATCCAGTGCATCGATCTGCGTGATTGTCAGATCGAGCCCAGTCTCACCTCTAGCGGCCGGTGCCAACACCCCTCGGCACCTCAACTGCTCCACAATGCTCGGTTAACCCAGGATGATCGCTCCCCGCGTCGGCACGTCGCACCGGAAGCAGCACGAGCATCCCGATGCTGACCCAGACGTTCGCGTTGGCGCCGAGGAATCCCAGCGGCCCGGCCGACCCGTTGGCGAAGATCCAGACCAGCCCACTACAGAGCACGACGTACCCGGCGACGCCGGCACGTGCGCGACGACGGGCGGACGGGTCGACCGGCGGCCACGGCAGCGTGGACGCCGCGATCACCACCAGCCCCGGGACAAGCCACACCAGGTGGTGCACCCAGGTGACCGGGCTGACCAGGCACGCGACCACACCGGTCAACGCGAAGCCGGCCCGGTCGTCGCCGTCCCGCACCGCGCGGCGTACCCGCGCCGCCCACACCACCAGCGCGACGACGACGAGCGCCAACCACAGCCGCCGGTCCGGGTGCGCCGGGTCGAGCCGGGCGACCACGCCGAGCAGGGACTGGTTGGACACGTACGCCAACCGGCCCACCCGGTCGGTGTCCCACAGCGCCTCGGTGAAGAACGTGCGGGTGGCGTCCGGCGCGACTGCCGCCGTGACCGTGGTGGCGGCGACGGCGGTGCCGATGGCCGTCGCGGCGGCCCGCCAGCGACCGGTGACCAGCAGATAACCGATGAACACCGCCGGGGTGAGCTTGACCGCCGCGGCCAGGCCGGTCCCGACGCCGGCCAGCCGACTGCCCCGCTCCAGCAACCACAGGTCCAGGTAGACCAGCGCCACCAGCACCAGGTTGACCTGCCCGAAGCTGACCGTGTCCCGCACCGGGTTGAGCCCGGCCAGCAGACAACACGACAGCGCGAGGGCGTACCAGCGGCTCCACCCGTGCCGCCGGGCCAACGGGTCCACGAGCAGATGCAGCAGGAACGCGACGGCCAGGGCGGTGAGCAGCAGGTTCGCCACGATCGTCGGGTACCAGGCCAGCGCGGCCATCGGCAGCATGCTCGCGGCGGCGAACGGCGGGTAGGTGAAGCCGTACCCGTTGCTGGTGGTCCACTCGTACAGGTCACCGCCGCGTACCCAGTGCCCGACCGCACCGTGGTAGACGCCGACGTCGAACCAGCCCCGGTGACCGGGGAGCACCGCGATCGCCACCGTGAGCGCGACCGCCAGCCCGGCCACCGTCGCCGCCCGACGCCGGTTGGCGCTCATCGGGCCACCTCCACGGCAGCCGGTGGCAACAACAGGCGCAGCGAGCCGACCGCGAGCAGCCCCACCAGTACCCCGGCGGCGGCCAGCACCGCCTGCGCCGCGTCCGGTCCGAATCCACTGGGCAGCGCCACGAACGCGAGCACCACCGCGCCCAGCGCCGCCACCGGCCGGGCCCGCCCGTTTGCCGCCGCCGCGACCAGGACCAGACCCCAGAGCGCGTACCAGGGCCGGGTCGCCGGGCCGAGCAGCGCCGCCGCCAGCAGCACCAACCCCAGCGCGTACGCCGGGCCGAGCCGCCGCCGATGCCACCACGCGGCGACCGCCACGGCCAGTACGGCGGCCACCCCCAGCGCCAGGCAGAGCCGCATCGGGGCGTCGCCGAGGTGCAGACCGGCCCGCCCGGCCGCCCGCAGCGCCACCCGACCGAGCGCGCTGGAGATCGACCAGCTGTGCCGGTACATCGGAGTGCCGAGTGCGCCGATCCACCCGTACCCGATGCCGGTGGCCCAGGTGACCGCGGCGGCGGTGCCCACCGCGACCCCGGCCGTGCGGGCCACCGAGGTCGGGAGCCCGCGGTGCCGCGCGGCGAGCGAGACGACCACCAGCAACCCGACCACCGCCGGCACCTTGACCAGCGCGGCGAGGGTGACCAGCACGGTCGCGGCACCGTAGCGGTGCTCGAAGGCGAGGCTGAGCCCGGCCACCAGCAACCCCAGCATCACCGCCTCGTTGTGCGCGCCGGCGATGAGGTGCAGCGGTACGAGAGGGTTGAGCACGCCCAGCCAGAGCGCGGCCGACGGGTCGACGCCACAGTGCCGGGCCAGCCGGGGCAGGTACGCCACCAGCAGCGCCACCCCGGCCACCGCCACCAGGCGGAGACCGAGCACACCCAGCACCAGTTTGCCGCCGGTCAGACCACTGACGACGGCCGCCACGGCGAGGAACACCGGCCCGTACGGCGCGGGGGTCTGCTGCCACATCTGCGGCACCTCGACGGCCAACGCGCCGCCCAACTGGGCCACCCCGTGCCGGTACACGTCGATGTCGGCGAGGACCATCGCGCCCTGCGCCAGATAGCTGTAGGCGTCCCGGCTGAACAGCGGCGGCGCCACCAGCAGCGGCCCCGCCCAGCAGGCCAGGGTGAGCGCGGCGGACCGCCGTACCGTCCGAGGTTCCGCTGCCGGCGCGGCGCGCTGGGCGGTTTGTGCGGGGCGCAGGTCGCGGCCCGCCCACCACCAGGCGGTCACGAGCAGGGTCAGGCCCGCGTACCCACAGAGCAGCCCCGGCCCCGCGAGTTGCCGCAGCGCGCTCCACCAGGCCGCGTGCGCGCCGACGGGCAGCGCCCCGGCGGCCAGGCCGGCGCAGGACAGCAGCGTGGCACCGACGCCCCCGAGCAGCCGGTACGCGACGACGGTCGGCAGTGTGCGCACTCGGGCAGGATGTCGTCCCCGACTGACCGGCACACGACGCCCCGACGATCACCAGGCGACGGCGTGGTGTCGCACCGGCGTGACCGACCCCGGTGGCCCCGGTCCGGCAGTGACGGCGTGGCTACGGGCAAATCGGGCACTGGTTGTTAGCGTGACACGCGGATCCGAGGCCGTGGAGGGGTGCCATGACGGACGCCCCCGACGGCAGGCCGAGGCCCACCGACAAGTGGCGACACCGGGGCATTCGCGCGCTGGTCGTCGCCCGCGACGGCAGTGTCCGCGGTTGGCGCTGGTGGGCGCGAAACTGGGATCGGCTGGTCGCCGCGCTCCAGGACGAGGCGCCCGTCGGATCCGGTGCCGCGCCGACACCCTCCGGTCCCCTGATCGAACAGCGCGACGCGCCCCGACTGATCGCCGTCCCCGCCCGGGGCTACGTGTACTCGTTCTACATCCGCGCCACCTTCGCCTGGTCGTCACCGGCGAGCATGCGAGCCGAGGTGCTGAGCTGGTATGTGCAGTACTTCCAGCCCAACGCGATCCAACGGCTGACCCGGCTCGCCGCCGACGCCGCCCGGGACCTGCCACCGCACCGGGCCGGAGACCTGGAGGTGGCGTTGCAGCAGGCGCTGGCCGAGGACCCCCGGTGGCACTACCAGCGGGGCGACATCGTCATCACCTGCCGCCCCGACGCCGCCGTCCGCCTCGACGAGCGGATCATGCCGGCGCTCCAGCCACACGTCGACCGCCTGGTAAAACTCGAATACCAGTTCGAGGAGCAGATTCGAAAGGCCCGGTACGCCGAGGAGCTGAGCCGCCAGTGGGCGACGATCCTGAACGACGACGCCGACGACCAGGACGTGGCCGACGCTCGCGACCAGATGCTCACCGCGCAGCGGGAAGCCGCCCGCTGGATCACCGAACTCCTACGACGCCACGGCGACCACCCGCCAGACCCGCCGACCACACCCCCGGTCCCACCCCAGAGCCGTCCTTCGAGATCACTTGATGGTGAGTAGCGATCCAGGGCTACAAACAGCTACGGAGCATCAAGTGATCATGCGCAGAGGCCGCGATTGCCGAGGTATCGAGGTGGCCGTGCTCAACGAGACGGCGCCTGGTCGGTGCGTTTTCGCTGGTCTAACCGCCGAAGCTCAGCGCCTGCCGCAGATCCACGTCCAGGCTCTCGTTGTACTGCGGATCGGGCTCAGCCCCGCCAGCGCTGAGGACGGTACTGAAGAAGCATCTGGCGCCGACGGCGAGGATCACACGGAAGATGTCCGCGTCATCGAGACCGTGACCGCGCAGGCCCGCGACGTCAGCCTCGGTGACGGAGTTCGCATCGGCCGCGGCCTTTCCGGCGAAGTTGACGACTGCGACCTCCTGCGCGGAGAGACCGGCGCTGCCGTGGTCGGACGCGATGGCGGCGACGGTCGGCGCGTCGAAGAACTTGTCGCGTAGGACCTTCCCATGTGCCAGGCCGCAGTAGGAGGATTTCAGGGCCCGGGCAGCGGCGAGGGTCGCCAACTCATAGCGGCGCAGCTCCATTCCGACCTTCACCGCACCGTTGAGCTGCTGCCATGCCAGATACACCGCCGGGTCGTGGGCGAACAACCTGGTGTAGTTGGGCAGGTAGCCCATCGCCTTCGTGTCCGTATCGAACATCCGCTCGGTGTCCGGCGACTGCTCTGCCTGCTGCAGGAAACTCATCCGACTCCTCCCCATGCCTGACCCGGAACGCTACGCCGGTGGGACTGTGGACGCTGTCGGGAAATCGGCCGTGCACGGGCGCCCGACGAGTTCCACCAGGCACGGTAGGGCTCACTGTCCGACAGCAGCGCCTCGGCGTGCGCCAGCGCCTCCCGCTCGTACGCGAACTGCGACGGCAAATCGTCGTCCGCTCACGAGCGGATCATGCCGGCGCTCCCAAAGCCGTCCTTGGAGATCACTTGATGGTGAGTAGCGATTCAGGGCTGCAAACGGCTACAGAGCATCAAGTGATCATGCGCGGAGGCCGCGATTGGCGAGGATGGTCAGGGTTTCCTGACGGACCTGAACCGGATCTGCGGTGAGGCGCCGATGACTGAAGCGGACGACGAGAATTCCGACGGTGGCGAGTAGTGCGTCGCGGCGGAGGTCGATCTCGCGTTCGACCGGGTCACCGTGGCTCGTCGCACCGTCCAGCTCGATGTTGACCCGTTCGGCCTCGGCGAACATGTCGAGGTAGATGGTCCGGGCGCTGACGCGCACCCGTGCCTGCCGAATAAACACCGGCATGCCCGGCCCGATGAAGACGTGATCGTGGCCCCAGATCTCCAATGGGCTCCGACAGCCGGCAGCGAGCCGATCCATCAATCTGCGCAGCGCCCTGCGGTCGGGCAACCTCGGCACCTCGCCGAGAGCGGTGACAAGCCTCTGCGGGGTGGTAAGCCGGCTGTTGACCGCACGGATGAGCAAGCTTGGTCGGTCGACCGTAGGCAACAGCGGCCAGCAGTCCACCAAAGTCCGGTCGAGCCGGGTGACCGGTGAGCCACCTCTAATCACCACGTGCGGAGGCTCAACCGCGAAGCCGGGACGGTGACGCACCACGAGGTGTGGCCACGAACGCCGACCCGATCCGGTGGGCAGGTCGAGATGCACCGGCTCGCGCGGCGGTTGCCGCCGCAGGCCCCACACGTCGAGCGCGGTCAGGCGGCTGAGTGCGGCGTTGCGACCTCCATACGCCAGCGCGGCACGGCGAGCCAGTTCCGGCTCGATTCGCGCGAGGACTGGCAGCTCGGATCGAGTGTCCCGAAGGAGCTCAGCATCGACGTAGACCTCCGGCAGCACCCGGACCATCCGACCGGCCCGGCAGGCGCCCTGGAGTGACCAGGGCGGCGCAACGCTGAGCATGTCGCGCCGTGTGGCCAGTCCACCACGCCGATCGAGCAGGGTTTGCAGGCGCGCGTTCACAAGCCCACCCTGCCGTTGAACACCGCCCTCGCGGGAGCTGCTGTGGACAGCGACGGCACGTGTGGACAGCGACCCGGGTCCTACCCATCTGTGGTACGCGCCCGTCAGTCGCTGAGCTGTCACTGGACGCCGCAGGACTCAGTCACACCCTGTACGCCCTCGAAGGCGTCGCTGCCGAAGCAGGGAATGGGTGAAGCACCGACGCCATCGTGCCGACAAAGGACGTCACGACGGGACGTCGCGGTGGCGGAAGGCCGCCACTCCGACGGCGAGCAAAGCCGCGGCGACCGCCGTCAGCACCACCAGGGGCAGCGCCGACGGGTCGACCGCGGGCACGGACGGCACATGGGTGTACGGCGACAGGTCGAGCGCGGCCTGGGGCAGCTTCAGCACCGCACCGAGTTGCCCGAGCAGCAGGAAGATCAGCAGGATCGTCCAGGACAGCACCACCGACCAGCGGGGCAGCAGCCCGAACAGTGTGGTCACCACCCCGGCCACCACGAGTAGGGCGGGTAGGCGCAGCAGCGCGGCACCGCCCAGGTCGACGGCCTGGCCGAGCGGGTCGTCGGTGACGAGGCCGTAGCCGAGCCCGGTGGTCAGGCCGGCGAGGAGCAGCAGCGCGACCGCGCCGAGGGTCGCGGCGAGCACCTGGGTGCCGAGCCAGCGGGTACGGCTGACCGCCGTGGCGAGGGCGGCTTCGAGCACTCCATCGGTTTCGTCGCCGCGTACCCGGAGGAGGGCCTGCACCACGTACGCCCCGATGGTCAGCGCGAAGAGCCCGAGCATCGCGGCCAGGTACGCGTCGATCAGGTTCGCTCCCCCGCCCATCGCGTTGATGGCCTCGGCGGCGGCCGGATTCGCATCGATCATGGCGTTGAACTCGTCGGCGGCGACGCCCATGGAGAAGCCGAGCACGGCCAACCCGACCGCCCAGCCGAGCAGCGTGCCGCGCTGCATCCGCCAGGCCAAGCCGGCGGGGCTGAGCAGGCGCGGCGCGGCACTCGCCGGTCCGCGTCGGGGCGCGATCAGCCCGGCGCCCTGGTCGCGTCGCTCCGCGAGGGCGTACGCCACCGCCACTCCGGCGAGCAGCAGCGCGACCGGGAGGGCGAGCACCCACCAGCGTTCACCGCCGAAGGCGCGCACCTGGTTGCCCCAGCCGAGCGGGGAGATCCACGAGGGCCAGGCGCTCTGCACCCGGGTGCCGTCGGCGCTCTGTTCGCCGAGCACGTCACCGCCGGCGCGCAGCACGAAGGAGATCCCGACGGCGGCGGCGGCGAGCGCGTTGGCGCCCCGGGAGGTGACGGAGAGCTGGGCGGTGACCGCGGCGATCGCGGTGAAGGCGACCCCGACACCGCCGATCGCGGCGGCGGCCGCGACGGAACCGGCCGCCGGTAGGCCGGCGCCCACCAGCGCGAACGCGAGCAGGACGGCGGCCAGCGTGTTCGCCGCGACGATGACGAGCAGCGCGGCGGTGAGCGGCGCGTACCGGCCGACCACGGAGGCGCCGAGCAACTCCGCCCGGCCGGTCTCCTCGTTCTGCCGGGTGTGCCGGGTCACCGCGAAGGTGCTCAGCAGGGCGACGATCAGGGCCAGGGTCACGTACGTCTCGGCGACGACCACGGCACCGAGGTCGGTGCCGGCGATCGGGCCGTTGAAGGCGCGGGCGACGAGGCTGGACGCCGAGGTGGTGGCGTAGCCCTGGCGGGCGGCCTGGTCCGGGTAGATGCCGGCGACGCTGCCGGCGAGGGCGTAGCCGAGCAGCGGTGTGCCGAGCACCCAGATGGCGAGGCGAACCCGGTCGCGGCGTAGCACGAGCCGGGCCAGCAGGGCCGTGCCGGTGAGGGCGCTCACCGGGCACCGGCCTGCGGGACGTCAGCCTGCGCGTCGGTGTCCGGGACACCGGCGGCCGAACCACCGACCGACGCGGCACCCGCGGCCGAAGCGCCCGCCGAAGCGGCACCCGCGGCCGAAGCACCGGCCGGAGCGGCGGCGGGGTCGTCGCCGTAGTGGCGCAGGAAGAGCTGTTCCAGGGTGGGTGGGGTGCTGGTCAGGGCACGTACGCCGGAGCGGACGAGCTGACCGAGCAGCTCGTCGAGGTGCGCCGGCTCGACCTCCAGGTGGGTGCGCCCGTCGACCTCGTGGATGTCGTGCACACCGGGCAGCGCGTCCAGGCCGGTGAGGGGGCGGGCGGTCTCGACGGTGACCGCCGTGCGGGTGAGGTGGCGCAGCTCGGTGAGGGTGCCGGACTCGACGGTACGGCCCTCGCGGATGATGCTGACCCGGTCGCAGAGCGCCTCGACCTCGGCGAGCACGTGGCTGGAGAGCAGCACGGTGGCACCGGCCTGCTTGACCCGTCGGACCTCGTCCTGGAAGACCGCCTCCATCAGGGGGTCGAGGCCCGAGGTGGGCTCGTCGAGCACGTACAGCTCCACCGGGGAGGCGAAGGCGGCGACGATGGCGACCTTCTGCCGGTTGCCCTTGGAGTACGTGCGGCAGCGGCGGGTCGGGTCCAGGTCGAAGCGTTGCAGCAGTTCGTCGCGGCGACGCCGGTCGAGGCCGCCGCGCAGCCGGCCGAACAGGTCGATGGCCTCTCCGCCGGTGAGGTTGGGCCAGAGGCTGACGTCGCCCGGCACGTACGCCAGTCGGCGGTGCAGACGGACCGCGTCGCGCCACGGGTCGGCGTCGAGCACCTGGGCGTCTCCGGAGTCGCGGCGGAGCAGCCCGAGCAGGATGCGGATGGTGGTGGACTTGCCGGAACCGTTGGGCCCGAGGAAGCCGTGCACCTCCCCCTGCTCGACCCGCAGATCCAGCCCGTCGAGTGCCCGGATGGCGCCGAACGTCTTGACCAGGTTGCCGATCGAGATGACGGGCATCGCCCCTCCTGCCGTTGAGTGCGTCGACCGCTTCCACTGTACTGACCGATGGTCAGTCGAATCAACGGTGATTGTGCCCACCGGTCAGGACGTCGCTAGGCTGGCCGGCATGACCGCCGATCCCGCGGACGACACCCGCACCCGGATCCTGCGTGCCGCGCTCGACCTGTTCGCCGAGCACGGTTACCAACGCACCTCGCTGCGGCAGATCGGCGAGCGGTTACGGCTGACCAAGACCGCGATCCTGTACCACTTCCCGGCCAAGGAAAATTTGCTCGCCGCCCTGGTCGAGCCGCTGGTGGCCGACCTGGAGGCGATGCTCGACACCGCGCGGACGCAGCCCACCGAGCAAGCGCGGTGGACGGTGCTGGAGGGCTGGGTGGACGTCATGCTCGCCCATCGCCGGCCGCTCGGCATGCTCTTCCACGACATCGCGCTGGTCGGACGCGGCGACACCTACCACCGACTGATGGAGGTCGCGATGCGGGCCAACGACCTCATCGCCGGGCCGGACGCCGGGCGCCGGGAGCGGGTCCGTGCGGTGCAGGCGGTGGCGGCGTGCAGCGATCCGATCGTCTTCTTCACCGACGTGTCCGACGAGGTGCTGCGCGCCGACATGCTCGACGGCGTACGCCGACTGCTGGCTTCGTCGCCCGTGGACGACGCGGCCCGGCCGGGCGCGACCACGCCGATCCCGACGATGGTGCGCGAAACCCCGACGCCCGCCACCGCGAGTGACTCGACCCCGAGCGGCGCGGCCGTCACCGACGCGGTCCCCGCCGTCCCGGACGCCGGGGACGCCGTCCGGGACCCCACGACTCGGCGGGACGCGGGAACGGCGAGTCGGCGTCGGCGGCCGGGGCGACCGCGGGCGCTGGGTCGCGAACAGGTGGAGGCGGCCCGGCGGATGCACGCGACGGGCACCCACTCGGTGGATGCCATCGCCGCCACGCTGGGTGTCTCGCGGGCCACCGTCTACCGACACCTTGGCGCGGAATAATGAGACAGTTTTAGCGACGGTTTCGAGACGGTTGTGAGCGGACGCTCAGGCCGCCAGTGTGGCGTAGCGGCCGTTGCGGTCCAGCAGGCTGTCATGGGTGCCGGCCTCGACGATCCGGCCGTGGTCGAGCACCGCGATCTGGTCGGCGTCGCGGACGGTGGAGAGCCGGTGGGCGATGGTGATGGTGGTCCGGCCCTCGGCCAGCACGTCGAACGCGCGTTGCACGGCGCGTTCGGTCTCGGTGTCCAGCGCACTGGTGGCCTCGTCGAGGACCAGGATGCGCGGGTCGCGCAGCAGCGTGCGGGCGATGGCGAGACGTTGCTTCTCGCCGCCGGAGAAGCGGTGGCCGCGAGAGCCGACCATGGTGTCGTAGCCGTCGGGCAGCCCGGCGATCAGGTCGTGGATCTGGGCCGCGCGGGCGGCGTCCTCGATCTCCGCGTCGGTGGCGTCCGGCCGGGCGTAGCGCAGGTTCTCCCGGACGGTCGTGTGCAGCAGGTACGTCTCCTGGCTGACCACGCCGACGATCGCGGCCAGGTCGGCCAGGCGTAGGTCGCGCAGGTCGACGCCGTCGACGGTGATCCGGCCGGAGCTCGGGTCGTGCAGCCGGCTGACCAGCCCGGCGAGGGTGCTCTTGCCGGATCCGGTCTCCCCGACCAGGGCGAGGCTGGTGCCGGCGGGCACGTCCAGGGTGACCCCGGCGAGGGCGGCGGTGTCGCTGCCGGGGTAGCCGAAGGTGACGTCCTCCAGGCGCAGGTGGCCGCGCACCCGGGCGGGGTCGAGGCTGATCGGCTCGGCGGGGTCGGCCACGTCGACCGGCAGGTCCAGGTATTCGAAGATCCGGGCGAACAGCGCCAGCGACGCGGTGAGCGAGACACCCACGTTGAGCAGGCCCATCAGCGGCCGGAACAGGCCGCCCTGCAGGGCGGTGAAGGCGACCAGGGTGCCGATGCTGAGCGTGCCGGCGGTGCCCGGCAGCCCGGCGGCGAGGTAGATGACCGCCGGCACGGCGGCGAAGATGATGCTCATCGAGGCCATCCGCCAGCGACCGGCCAGCTCGCTGCGCAGTTCCAGGTCGACCAGGCGGGCCGAGGAGGCGCTGAACCGCTCGATGAGCGCCGGGCCGGTGCCGAGGGTCTTGGCCAACTGCACGCCGCTGATCGAGAGCCCTTCCTCGACGGTGACGTTGAGGTCGGCGAGTTCGCGTTGCCGCTGGGCGGTGATCTCCCGGCGCATCCGGGCGACCCGGCGGGTCAGCCAGACGGCGGGCGGCAGCACCACGAGCGAGACCAGGGAGAGTTGCCAGGAGAGGGCGACCATGGCGACCGCGGTGGCGACCACAGTGGTGAGGTTGGACGCGACGGCGGTGGCGGTGGAGGTGACCACCGACTGCATGCCGCCGATGTCGTTGGTGATGCGGGACTGCACCTCGCCGGTGCGGGTGCGGGTGAAGAAGCCCAGCGACTGGCGCTGGAGGTGGCTGAAGACGTCGGTGCGCAGCCGGTGCATGACGTGCTGGCCGACCTGGGTGGAGATCCAGGTCTGCACGACGCCGAGGGCGGAGGTCACCGCGGCCACGGCGACCATGCCGAGGACCAGCCAGACCAGGAGCGTCACGTCGCCCTGCGGCAGGGCCCGGTCGATCACGGCGCGCAGCAGGAACGGGGTGGCCATCGCGACGATCGAGGAGGCCACGATGATCGCGATGACGGCGGCCAGCGCGGGCCGGTGAGGGGTGAACAGACGGCCGATGCGGCGCAGCGACACCTGGCGGGCCTGCGTCTTCTCTTCGGCGCTGACGGTGCGGTGGCCACGGTCGCGGCCCATGGGGGTGGGTTCCAAGGAGCACTGCCCTTCGATCGGGGACATTACTGAGGTTACCTCAACATGAGGGAACAACCGCATCTGCTGCTACGGTATTCCGGTGACCGAGCACACCCCCGCGAACGCCGACGACGAGAGCCTGGCCGAGACGTTCTGGGCGGTGGCGTCCCGTTTGCGGCAGCAGACCCGGGAGTCGTTGGCACCCTGGGACGTCACCCCCAGCCAGTCCCGGGCGCTCGGTGTGCTGGGCCGGCACGGCGAGGTACGCCCCGGCACCCTCGCCGAGCACCTGCGCATCGCGCCCCGCTCGGCGACCGAGGTCGTCGACGACCTGCAGACCCGTGGGCTCGTCGAACGTCGACCCGACCCGGCGGACCGGCGAGCCACGCTTGTCGCCCTCACCGACGAGGGCAACCGGGTCAGCACCGCCATCAGGGCGGCCCGCCGGGCCGAGGCCGACCGCTTCTTCGGCCACCTCGGCGACACCGACCGGGCCGAGCTGGCCCGCATCCTGCGCACCCTGCGCGGCTGAATCGGACGCGCGGGCCCACCGGACGCGGGATCACCGGCGGGTTTGTCCGCCTGCGGCTCGGGTAGCCAGCGGCCCCGTTTCCACCGCGGGCCCCGCCACCACCAGTCGGGGAGACCTGACAGGAGGGGCCAATGTCTGCCCTGAACCAGCACCGTCCCGCCTGATGTGCGGAATCAGCGGGGAGGCACGGTTCGACGGCCGGTCGCCCGACTCGGCAGCGGTCACCCGGATGACCGAGGCGATGCGCTCCCGCGGCCCGGACGACGAGGGCCTGTTCGCCGACGGGTGGGTGACCCTAGGGCACCGCCGGTTGACCATCATCGACCTGTCCGACGCGGGCGGGCAGCCGATGGTCCGGGACGACCTGGGCCTGGCGCTGGTCTTCAACGGCTGCATCTACAACTACCCGGAGTTGCGCGAGGAGTTGCAGAACGCCGGGTACGCCTTCGGATCCACCAGCGACACCGAGGTGATCCTGGTGGCGTACGCGCACTGGGGTGAGCGTTTCGTCGACCACCTGGTCGGCATGTTCGCGATCGGCCTGGTGGACCGGGCGCGGCAGCGGTTGGTCCTGGCCCGTGACCGGCTCGGCATCAAACCGCTCTACCTCGCCGAGACGCCCGGGCGGCTGCGGTTCGCCTCCACCCTACCCGCGCTGCTGCGGGCCGGCGACGTCGACACCGGCATCGACCCGGTGGCGCTGCACCACTACCTGTCCTGGCACTCCATCGTGCCCGCGCCCCGGACGGTGCTGCGCGGTGTGCGCAAGCTGCCGCCGGCCACCCTGCGGGTGATCGAGGCGGACGGGCGCAGCCGCGAGGAGGTGTACTGGCGACCCGACTACGTGCGCGAGCCCGCCGACGCGGGGATGGACGCCGCCGACTGGCGGGCGGCCATCGGGGCTTCGCTGCGCGCGGCGGTACGCCGACGGCTGGTCGCCGACGTACCGGTAGGCGTGCTGTTGTCCGGTGGTCTGGACTCCAGCCTCATCGTGGCGCTCCTCGCGGAGGCCGGCCAGCAGCACCTGCGGACGTTCAGCATCGGCTTCGACAGCCGTGACGGCGAGTCCGGCGACGAGTTCTACTACTCCGACCTGGTGGCCCGTGCCTTCGACACCGACCACCATCGGATCCGATTGGCCGACGACGACCTGGTGCCCGCCGTACGGCGGGCCGTGCTGGCGATGACCGAGCCGATGGGCAGCCACGACGTGGTCGCCTTCCACCTGCTGTCCGAGCAGGTGGCGCAACACGTGAAGGTGGCGCAGTCCGGGCAGGGCGCCGACGAGGTGTTCGCCGGCTACGGCTATCACCAGCCGCTCACCGAGGCGCCTCGGCACAGCGCCGCCGAGACGTTCGCCGCCGCGTTCTTCGACCGCGACCACGACGAGCTGCGCAGCCTCGTCGGCCCGGAGTACGCGCTGGAGCACGACGCCAGCCGGGAGCTGCTCGCCGGGCATCTGGCCGCGCCGGGGGCGCAGACCGCGCTGGACGCCGTGCTGCGCCTGGACACGCATGTGATGCTTCCCGACGACCCGGTCAAGCGGGTGGACAGCATGAGCATGGCGTGGGGCCTGGAGGTGCGCACGCCGTTCCTCGACCAGGACCTGGTCACCCTGGCCGCGCACTGCCCGCCGGAGCACAAGGTCGCCCAGGGCGGCAAGGGCGTGCTCAAGGAGGTCGCCCGGGAGGTGCTGCCCGCCGAGGTGATCGACCGTCCCAAGGGCTACTTTCCGGTGCCGGCGCTGCGCAAGGTGGACGGCCCGGTGCGCGAGTTGGTCGCCGCGGCGTTGCAGGCGCCGGCCGCGCGCGAGAGGGGGCTGTTCCGACCCGGGTACGTTGCCCGCCTGCTCGCCGAGCCGGACCGGGCCGAGGCGGCGGCGGGAAGTAACAAGCTGTGGCAGCTCGGCCTGCTGGAGCTGTGGTTGCAGACGCACGACGTCCGCTGAGTCCCGCCGCTCGCCGCAGGGTCGCCGTCAGGCGGCGGCCGTGCGGACGGCCAGGTCGTCGATGACGGCGCGCAGGTCACCGGTACGTTCCAGCACCCGACGCTGCCGGGTCGCGCCGGTCCCGTCGCGGCGCAGCCGGGCCAGGTGCGCCAACACGTACCCGAGGTCGCCGTGGCGCAGCAGGGCCGGGGCGATCACCGCCATCAGCTCGTCGACCATCGCCCAGGCCGGTCGGGTGCCGCCGGCGCGCAGGTCGATCAGCTCGCCGTCGAGGCCGTCGTGGGCGGCCCGCCAGTGCGCGGCGGCGACCAGACAGTCCCGGGTGTGCGGCGCGGTCACCCCGGCGCGTACGTCGTCGGCGAGGGTGGCGACGAGCGACCGGACCAGCGCGGCAACCAGCACCGTGTCGTCCACGTCGGAGCAGACGTCGCCCACCCGCACCTCCACCGTCGGGTAGGCCGACGACGGGCGGGCGTACCAGTAGACCATCGCGGCGTCGAGCATGATGCCGGCGGCGATCAGCTCGTCCACGGTCCGGTCGTAGTCGGCGGCGGAGTCGAAGTACGGCGTCGGACCGATGCTGGGCCAGCGTTCCAGCTGCATCGACCGCCAACTGGCGTGGCCGGTGTCGCGCCCGTCGTGCAGCGGCGAGTTGGTGGTGATCGCCTGGATCACCGGCAGCCACGTGCGCAGGTGGTTGCAGACCAGCACGGCCAGTTCCCGGTCGGGCAGCCCGACGTGCACGTGACACCCGCAGACCGCCGGGTCGTGCGCCACCGGGCCGTACCGGCGCGACATCGCGTGGTAGCGCGGCCGGTCGGGGACCGTCCGGTGCGGCTCGGCCACGGGGGTGGCGCCGACGGCCACCAGTCGGGCACCCGCCGCCGTGGCGGCCTCGGCGGCGAAGTGGCGCAGCGACACCAGGTGCGTGCGTAGCTCGTCGAGGTCGGCGCAGACCGGCGTGACCATCTCCACCATGCTGTGCCGGAACTCCTGGCGGCTCTGGTCGCGGGCGGGGCCGCGCAGCGCGGCGAGCACCTGGTCCGCCACCGGTAGGTTGCGCCCGCTGTCCGGGTCGAGCAGGAGGAACTCCTCCTCCACGCCGAGCGTGAGGGTGGACAGGTCGGGCGGGGTGTCCGTGGTCGTCGTCGCACGGTACGCCATGGCCGTCTCCATCCACTCCTGCGACCACGGGTGGACCGGTGGCCGGGGCGCCTCGGTTTCCCGGCCCGGCACTGCGGCAAACGCGCGGTCAGCGCGGGGCGAGGGCCGTCGCGCGTGCGGTGAGGAAGGCCCGTTCGGCCTCGTTGTCCGTCAACGCGACGGCTGTCCGGTACGCGTCGACCGCCTCCGCGTCCCGGCCGAGCCGGGCCAGCAGGTCGGCGCGTACCGCGTGGTGGACGTGGTAGCCGTCCAGGTCGAGACGATCCACCTCGGCCAGCGCCACCGCCGGCCCGGCCACCTCGGCGAGCGCGACGGCCCGGTTCAGCGCGACCACCGAACTGGGCGCGATGACTGTGAGGTGGTCGTACAGCGCGAGGATCTGGTCCCAGTCGGTGTCGGCGGCGCGCGGTGCGGCGCTGTGCACGGCGGCGATCGCGGCCTGGATCTGGTACGGCCCGGGTCGGTCGCGGCGCAGGCAGCGGCGGACCAGCGCCTGCCCTTCGGCGATCAGCTCGGCGTCCCACCTGCCACGGTCCTGCCGGGGCAGCGGAACGAGGTCGCCGTCGGCCGTGGTCCGCGCGGCACGGCGGGACTCGGTGAGCAGCATCAGCGCGAGCAACCCGAGCGCCTCGGGCTCGTCCGGCATCAGCTCGACCAGCAGACGGGTCAGCCGGATCGCCTCGACACACAGCTCGGCGCGGAACAGGTGCCGCCCGGTGCTGGCCGTGTGCCCCTCGTTGAAGATCAGGTAGAGCACCGCGAGCACGGCGTGCAGCCGGTCGGGCAGGTCGGCGTCGCGCGGTATCCGGTACGGGATCCGGGCGTGGCGGATCTTCGACTTGGCGCGGACCAGCCGCTGCGCCATGGTCGGCTCCGGCACCAGGAAGGCTCGGGCGATCTCGGCGGTGCTCAGTCCGCCGAGCAGGCGCAGGGTGAGGGCGACCCGGGCGGTCGGGGCGAGCGCCGGATGACAGCAGGCGAAGATCAGCCGTAGCCGGTCGTCGCGCACCGGGCCCTCCTCGACGGTGCCGTCGGCGGCGAACAGCAGGGCCGCCTGGGCATGCCGATCAGCCCGGGAGGTCTCGCGGCGCAGCCGGTCGATCGCCCGGTTCCGGGCGGTGGTGATGATCCAACCGGCTGGGCTGGGTGGCGGGCCGGTCGTCGGCCACCGCGCCACCGCGATGACGAAGGCCTCCTGGACGGCCTCCTCGGCGAGGTCGATGTCGCCGAGGAGGCGCACCAGGACGGCGACCGCGCGCCCGTACTCCGCGCGGAACACCGCCTCGACGTCTGTCACGGTCAGTCTCCGGCCCCGTCGTGGAAGGGGCGGACCTCGATCGGCAGCGTGGTGGCCAGCGCGTAGCGTCGGCCCCAGTCCAGGGCGGCGTCCAGGTCCGGCACGTCGATGATGGTGACGCCGCCCAGGTACTCCTTGCCCTCGACGAACGGCCCGTCGGTGACCAGGACCTCGCCGCCCTCGCGGGCCCGCAGCACGGTGGCGGTCTCCGGGCCGTGCAGACCCTGCCCGAAGACCCACGACCCGGTGGAGATCAACTCGTCCCGGAACTCACCGAGCTGGCGCATCACCCCGGCCAGGAACTCCGGGTCCGGCGGCAGCTCACCCTGTGGCTGGTGAAGGCTGAGCAGGTACAACGTCATCGTTCCTCCTCGCGGGGCGGCCGGCCTCGCACCGACCTCTCATCCTCCACACGATCGGCCACCGCCCGGATCGACAGGCCGGCAGAAATTCTCGGCGTCCGGCCCGGCCCCGGTGTCGGCGCGCCCTTTGCTCTGCACCCACGTCCTTTGCTCTGCACCCACGGATGCGACGGTGCGCCGGCCCGGGTGTCGCCTCGGTGGGTGCAGAGCAAAGGACGAAGGACAGGGGGTACGGTCCGCCCCGCGCCGCGACCGAGCCGGCAGTCATGCCTACGGCGGTTCTGGGTAGACCCCGGTGTGGCCGACGGCTTGCGGGTGGTCGTGGTCGGCGCCGGTTTCTCCGGGCTCGCCGCCGCGCTGGCGCTCACCCGTGCCGGCGCCGAGGTGCGATTGCTGGAGGCCCGTGACCGGGTGGGTGGTCGGGTGTTGACCCGCTGGCTGCCCGACGTCACCCAGCTCGACCTGGGCGCGCAGTGGATCGGCCCGACGCAGGACCGGATGTACGCGCTGGTCGCCGAGCACGGGCTGGCCACGTTCGCGTCGGCGGCGCTCGGCGCGCCCACCGTGCTCTGGGCCGGCGAGCGCCGGGCCGAGCCGCCGGCGCGGGCCGCCCGGGTCCTCGGCCTGCTCGACGAGTACGCCGCCCGTCTGGACCCGGCCGCGCCCTGGCAGGCACCGGAGGCCGCGCAGTGGGACCGGACGATCCTCGGCGGCTGGCTGCGTGCCACAGCCGGGGACGACGACACCGCCGACTACCTGGGGCGGCTGCTCGCCGGCGGGCTGCTGGCCACCGGCGCGGACGAGGTGTCGTTGTTGCACCTGCTGTTCTACCTGCGCAGCGCCGGCGGGACCGGGCCCCTGCTCGGGATGGCGGGCGGCGCGCAGCAGGACCGGATCGTGGGCGGGCCACCGGCGCTGGCCGAGCGGATGGCCGCAGCCCTTCCGCCGGGGGCGCTGACGCTGGCCGCGCCGGTGCGGGCCGTGGAACAGAACGTCGACGGGGTGACGGCGTGGACCGACACCGGGCGCGTGAACGGCGACGCCCTGGTGGTCGCGCTGGCCCCGGCTCTGGCGGGCCGGATCCGGTACGCTCCGCCGCTGCCTCCGTTGCGCGACGGGTTGACCCAGCGGATGCCGATGGGTTCGGCGCTGAAGGTGCACGCCGTCTACCCGGAGCCGTTCTGGCGGGCCGACGGGTTCTCCGGGGTGTCCACCAGCACTACCGGTCCGCTCACCGAGACGGTCGACAACTCCACCCCGACCTCCCCGCTCGGCGTGTTGACGGGGTTCAGCTACGCATCGGACGCGGCCGTGCTGCGCGAGATGTCTCCCGAGGGGCGCCGACGGTGTCTGCTGGACGCGTTCGCCACAGTGGTCGGGCCACGCGCCGGCGACCCCGTCGACCTCGTTGAGTACGACTGGTCGACCGAGGAGTGGACGCGGGGCTGCTTCTGCGGTGCGCTCACCCCGGGGGCCTGGGGCGCGTACGGCCCGCACCTGCGGGCACCGGTCGGGCGGGTGTACTGGGCGGGTACCGAGACGGCGACCCGTTGGACGGGCTACCTGGAGGGCGCGGTGCGGGCCGGTGAGCGGGCGGCGGCCGAGGTACTGGCCGGCCGACGTGCCGGCTGAGGGCGGCACGACCGTGGCCGGCCCGGTCTCGGCGGGACCGGGCCGGCCTCGGCCCTGGGTGCCACCCGGCCGACCCGGTCCGATGAGACGACCGGGCCGGCGCGGGTGCCCCGGTCAGGGGTAGGTGGTCAGGTACACCTGCTGGTTGGCCGCGTTCGCGGTGCCACCGGCGTTGTTGATCACCCGGTTGATGGTGCCGACGCCACCGAGCGAGACGGTGACCATGTTCGTGAAGCGCACGTTCGGGTTGTTGGGCACCTCGAAGGACCGCTCCTCGACCACCGCGGGGTTGACGTTGAAGTAGCTGTAGCTGCCCAGCCCCCACGCCTGGTGACTGGTCACCGAGTCGGCGACCTTGTACGCGGCGTAGCCCCGGGTCGACCCGTTCATCCAGGCGGCCTGGTTGGGTGGGTCGTACGGCAGCTCGTTCTGGTAGAAGTACGTCCGGCCGCCGTTGCCGTTCCAGATGGTCTGGTACTTCTGGTAGTGCTCGACGAAGAGGCCGTACATGGTGACGTTGTCGCCGTTGACCGTGAGCCCGGTGTCGGCGGTGTTCAGCGTCCACCCGGTGGGCACGCCCTCGGCGGCGTGGTCGGCCCGCCACAGCCACATGTGGTCGCCGATCACGTTGTCGCTGTTGACGGTCAACGTGTTGGTGGCCTTGCCGACGTGTGGCCCGCCGATGCGGAAGAACACGTCGTGCAGCGAGGTCGGGTTGGAGGCGTGGCTCGCGGACGAACCGGACGGCCCGACCTCCATCAGCACCGGCGAGTTGGTCGTACCGGCCTCGAACATGATGCCGGCGACCTTGACGCCGTCCACGTCGGCGACCCGCATTCCCACGGTGCCGTTGTCGGCCTGGATGGTGGCCAGACCGAGGCCGAGGATCACCGTGTCGGCCCGGTTGACCTGGATCGGCTCGGTGACCCGGTGCACGCCCGGCGTGAAGAGCAGGTGCCGGCCCTGGGCCAGGGCCGCGTTGATGGTGGCGGCGCTGGTGCCCGGCTGGACGACGTAGAACTGCGACAGCGAGATGGACGAGCCGGCCGGGGTCTTGTTGTACCAGCTGGTGCCAGTGGAGTTGGTGCGCAGCGCGGGCACGAAGACCCGGTACTCACCGGTGCCGTCGACGTAGAGGAACGGCTTCTCCCGGACCTGCGGAGTCTGCCCGATGACGGTGTGCGACGGGTTCGGGAAGCTGGGCGCCGGTGCGCCGGTGACGCCCTGGAAGACCATGTTCCACACCGAGCCGGTCCAGCCGTTGCCGAACTCGCTGTTGCGGGAGTACCACTGCTGCTGCGAGCCGGAGACGACCAGGCCGTCGACGCGGGTGTCGGCCATCAGGCCGCCGCTGGACCAACCGTCGCCGCCGTTCCAGAGCTGGATCTGGTTCTGCGCGCCGCGCAGGTGCATCCGCCGGTACGGGGCGGCCTGGGACACCGCCCACCGCTCCACGGTCTGCCCGGCGGGCAGGGTGACGGAGAGGTTCTCGGCGGCCCGCCAGAAGTTCTGGGTGGCGTTACCGCCGAACCAGAACGCCTCGGTGCGGACGTGCCCGTTGAGGTTGACGTCGTCGGGGCTCATGCCGAGCCCGGCGACCTGGGTGAAGAAGCCGAGGTTGACGTCGGCGGTGTAGGTGCCGGGCTTGAACAGCACCGCGTAGCGCTGCGGGCCGAACTGGTTGGTCTCCTGCTGGGTGAAGAGGGTGTTGAGTCGACTCTGGATGGTCGACGTGGGCGTGCTCGGGTCGAAGACGAACGTGTTCGGCCCGAGGTTGGGGTTGCGCGGGTCGGTCGTGTCGACCGGCGGCTCGCTGGTGCCGCCGGTGGTGTTCACCGCCAACTCCCAGAGTGAGTAGCCGTAGGCGGTGCCCCGGGCGGTGCCGTACACCCGCAGGTATCGGCCGCTGCCGCTGACGTTCAGGGTCTGCGTGCCGCCGGTGCCGGTGGTGGTCGAGTAGACGCTGGTCCAGGTGGCCCCGTCGGTCGAGGTCTGGATCTGGAAGGCCCGGGCGTACGCGGCCTCCCAGGTGAGGACCACCCGGCAGATGGTGCGGGTGCTGCCGAGGTCGACGCGCAGCCACTGCGGGTCGCTGGCGGCGCTGGCCCACCGGGTGCCGGTGTTGCCGTCCACGGCGGCGGAGGCCGCGAGGCCGGCGTCCTGGGTGGACGAGGCGGTCGCCGGGCTGCCCTGGGCCACGTTGGTGCTGCCGCAGGTCGGCGTGGTGCCACCGGTCTCGCCGTAGACCTGGAACTCCCAGAGCGAGTAGCCGTAGCCGGTACCCCGGGCGGTGCCGTTCATCCGCACGTAGCGGCCGGCGCCGGCGACGGTGAGGTTCTGGGTGCCGCCGGTGCCGGTGGTGGTCGAGTAGATCGTGGTCCAGGTGGCCCCGTCGTCGGAGGTCTGGAGCTGGAACGCGCGCCCGTAGGCGCCCTCCCAGGCCAGGTTCACCTGACTGATGGTGGCGCGGGCGCCCAGGTCGACCTGGAGCCACTGCGGGTCGCTGAACGCGCTCGCCCAGCGGGTGCCGGTGTTGCCGTCGACCGCGGCGGCGGCCGGGGTGCCGGCGTTCTCGGTGGACGACGCGGTGGCGGGCCGGCCCTGGGAGAGCAGGGTGGGTGCGGCCTGCGCGGGCGCGGTGGCCACGGCCGGGGTGAGCGCCGCGACCAGGGCCACGGTGAGCCCGACGATCAGGTGCCGGACGGCCCGTCGGGAACGCGGGCGTACGGATGTTGCACGAGATGTCATGACATCGCCTGTCGCTAGGGGGTACGGATGCCGGGCGGATGGGATCGGGACGGCCCCGTGACGCGCCGTGTGAGGGTCGGCGGCGCCGCAGACCTGAGAGCGCTCTCGTAGGAGTGTTGCGGCGAGATTGCGACGGCGTCAAGACATCGATCTATAACTTCGTTATTTATCCCGAGGATTCTTTTTGTGTAATTCGCCGCAGCCGCCACCGGTCGCGCCCACCCGCTAGCGGCGGACGCCACCCTCGGTGAGGAAGCGGGCGATCGGGAGGGTGGCCGCGCCGAGCGCCACGGCGTCCACTCCGAGTCGGCACAGCTCGATCGACGCCTGGCCGTACGGCTGACGCAGCGCCTGCCGACCGGCGGCCTCCCGGACGGCCGGCAGCAGGTCGCCCAACGCCATCGCCGCCCAGCCGCCGAGCACCACCCGCTCCGGGTTGAACAGGTTGATCAGGTTGGCCACCCCGGCCCCGAGGTAGCCGGCGGTGTCGTCGAGGACCCGTCGCGCGGTGGCCGAGGTGTCGGCGGCGGCGACCAGGGCGGCGATCTGGGACTCCTCGTCCTCACCGGGCACCGGTCGACCCCGGCGCGCCTCCCGGTAGCGGTCGATGATCGCCTCCGCACCCACGTACGCCTCCAGGCAGCCGCGCGCGCCGCACCGGCAGGCCCGGCCGCCGTACACCAGGGTGGTGTGCCCCCACTCCCCCGCGCTGCTGGACGCACCCCGGTAGGTGGCGCCGTTGGTCACCACCGACGCGCCCACTCCCGAGCCGACCAGGGCGAAGACGGCGTGCCGGGCGCCCCGACCGGCGCCGAACCACATCTCGGCCTGACCGAGGGTCTTCGCGCCGTTGTCGATGTGCAGCGGCAGGTCCGTGCCGGCGCCGATCAGGCGCTCCAGCGGCACCCGGTCCCAGCCGAGGGCCTGGGCGTGCACGACGGCCTCGGTGCCCTGCTCGACCACGCCGGAGACGCCGATGCCGACGCCGAGCACGTCGGCGGGGGCCACCCCGGCCCGGCCGGTCACCGCGTCGATGCCGGCCAGCACGTGCCCGGCCACCAGCTCCGGCTCGGTACGCGCCGGGTCGAGCGGGTACTCGACGCTGGCCAGCAGGGTCATCGCGAAGTCGAACAGCTCCACCCGGACCCGGGTCTCGCCGACGTCCACGCCGACCAGGAACGCGAAGCGGGGCGCGATCCGCAGCAGCATGCTGGGCCGACCGCCGTCGGACTCGGCGGCCCCGGCCTCGGCGACCAGCCCCTCGTCGATCAGGTCGGCCACCACGTTGCTGACCGCCGGCTGGCTCAGCCCGGTGCTGCGCACCAGGTCCTGCCGGGTGAGCGGACCGTCGAGGAAGAGCCTGGTCAGCAGGGCGGACCTGTTGCGCAGCCGCACGCTGCGGTTGGTGGCACGCGCCAGCTCCACTCGTCACCTCGTTCCCGTCGGCCGTTCGAGGCGACTGTAACCGCCTCGTGCTTGACGACCCACCGGCCAACAACTTTAATGACGACATAAATTAAGCCGTGATGTAACTCCCGGGAAACGCCGACGGACCCCCGACGGCGCACCCCCGAACCCTGCCCGCAGCCGGCCACCCGTCGCCCGACCCCTATCGGCGACGACGGTCGGCGGACCCCCACCACGCACCGGAAGGGCTGACCGTGTCGAGACGACACCTCGGGATATTCACCGCCGCCGTACTGGCCGCCGCATCGCTGACCGCCTGCGGCGGCTCCGGCGACGACTCCGCAGCGTCGCCCAAGACGCTGACCTACTGGGCCAGCAACCAGGGCGCCAGCCTGGAGGCCGACAAGACCATCCTCCAGCCGGAGCTGGACAAGTTCGAGAAACAGACCGGGATCAAGGTCACCGTCGAGGTGGTCCCCTGGTCGGACCTGCTCAACCGCCTGCTCGCGGCCGCCACCTCCGGCAAGGGCCCGGACGTGGTCAACATCGGCAACACCTGGTCGGCGTCGTTGCAGGCCACCGGCGCGCTCGTCGAGTTCGACGACGCCACCCTGCAGGCCGTCGGCGGCAAGGACCGGATCGTGCCGGCCGCACTCGCCGCCGCCGGGGCCCCCGGCAAGCCGCCGGCCGCCGTGCCGCTCTACAGCATGGCGTACAGCCTGTACTACAACAAGAAGTCGTTCGCCGACGCCGGCATCACCGCACCGCCGACCACCTGGGAACAGCTCGCCGAGTACGGCAAGAAGCTGAGCACCGGCGGCAAGTGGGGCCTGGCCATCGAGGGTGCCAACCCGTCGGAGAACGCCCACCACGCCTTCACCTTCAGCCAGCAGTACGGCGGCGAGTGGTTCGACTCGGCCGGCAAGCCGACCTTCGACACCCCGCAGAACGTGTCGGCGATCAAGCGGTACGTCGACTTCATGGCCGCCGACAAGATCACCAACCCGAGCAACGCCGAGTACGCGCAGAACCAGTCGGTGTCCGACTTCGCCAACGGCAAGGCCGCCATGTTGCTGTGGCAGTCCGCCGGCTCGAACCTGAAGACGCAGAACATGCCGGCCGACGCGTACGGGGTGGCCCCGGTGCCGTTCCTGGCGAACCCGCCGGCCGGTGGCAAGAAGGTCAACAGCATGGTCGCCGGGATCAACATGGCGGTCTTCAAGCACACCAAGAACCGTGACGGCGCGCTGAGCTTCGTGAAGTTCATGACCAGCGACGAGGAGCAGACGATCCTCAACAAGACGTACGGCTCGCTGCCGGCGGTGAAGACCGCGGGCGCCGACCCGGCGTTCAGCGCCACCGAGCAGAAGACCATCCAGGAGACCCTGGTCACCACGGCGGCCCCGCTGCCGCAGGTGCCCGAGGAGAGCACCTTCGAGACCCTGGTCGGCACCGCGATGAAGGAGCTGTTCGCGGACGCGGCCAGCGGCAAGCCGGTCACCGAGGCGTCGGTGAAGGCGAAGCTGACCGACGCGCAGCAGAAGATGCGCTGACCCAGGCGTCACCGATGGCAACCAGCACCACCGCGCCGGACGCCGACCGGCGCGAACCCCGGGCCGGGTCACCGGCACGGAGGCCGGCCCGCCGGCCCCGCGGCCCACGCCGCTCACTCCTGCCGTATCTGCTGCTCGCCCCGGCCATCGTGCTGGAACTCGCCATCCACGTGATCCCGATGGTGGTCGGCGTCTGGATGAGCATGCTGGAACTGACCCAGTTCCACATCCGCGACTGGTCCACCGCACCCTTCGTGGGATGGGAGAACTACCGGGCGACGCTCGACCTGAACAGCGCCGCCGGCAAGGACCTGCTGCACTCGTTCTGGATCACCCTGGCCTACAGCGTGCTCTCGGTCGGGTTCGCCTGGCTGCTCGGCGTCTCGGCGGCGGTCGTGCTGCAGCGGCCCTTCCGGGGGCGGGCGATCCTGCGGGCGCTGTTCCTCACCCCGTACGCCCTGCCGGTCTACGCCGCGGTGATCACCTGGAGCTTCCTGCTGCAACGCGACACCGGCCTGGTCAACCACGTCCTCGTCGACCAGCTCGGGCTGCTGGGCGAGCGCCCGTTCTGGCTGATCGGCGACAACAGCTTCTGGTCGCTGCTGGTGGTGTCGGTGTGGCGCAACTGGCCGTTCGCGTTCCTGTGCCTGATGGCCGGACTGCAGAACGTGCCCGGTGAGCTGTACGAGGCCGCCGCGATCGACGGCGCCGGGTTCTGGCGCCGGCTGCGCTCGGTCACCCTGCCCATGCTGCGGCCGGTGAACCTGGTGCTGCTGCTGGTGCTGTTCCTGTGGACGTTCAACGACTTCAACACCCCGTTCGTGCTCTTCGGCGGTTCCGCTCCGGAGCAGGCCGACCTGATCTCCATCCACATCTACCGCAGCTCGTTCAAGACCTGGGACTTCGGCTCCGGCTCGGCGATGTCCGTGGCGCTGCTGCTGTTCCTGCTCGTCGTCTCGGCCGCGTACCTGCTGATCACCAACCGTCGGAGGGACGACCATGCGTGAGACCGCCGGTGAGCGCTGGGGCCGGCGCATCGTGCTGACCCTGCTCACCCTCTTCGTCGTCATCCCGCTCTACGTGATGGTCACCTCGGCGGCGAAGCCGTTGCAGGACGTGCAGAACGGCTTCACCTGGTGGCCCAGCCGGCCCACCCTGCAACCGTTCGTCGACATGTGGAGCACCGTGCCGCTGGCCCGGTACCTGGTGAACAGCCTGGTGGTGTCGAGCATCGCGGCGATCTGCTCGGTGACGGTGGCGATCTTCGCCGCGTTCGCGGTGAGCCGGTACCGGTTCCGCGGCCGGGGTGTCTTCTCGGTGACGGTGCTGTCCACCCAGATGTTCCCCGGCATCCTGTTCCTGCTGCCGCTGTTCCTCATCTACGTCAACCTGGGCAACGCCACAGGCATCGAGCTGTACGCCAGCCGCACCGGCCTGGTGATCACGTACCTGACGTTCTCGCTGCCGTTCTCGATCTGGATGCTGGTCGGCTACTTCGACTCGATCCCCCGGGGGTTGGACGAGGCGGCGCAGGTCGACGGCGCCGGGCCGCTGCGCACCCTGTTCCAGGTCATCCTGCCGGCCGCCGTGCCCGGCGTCGTCGCGGTCACCGTGTACGCGTTCATGACCGCCTGGGGTGAGGTGCTGTTCGCGTCGGTGATGACCGACGAGGGCAGCCGCACCCTGGCCGTCGGCCTGCAGGGCTACTCCACCCAGTTCAACGTCTACTGGAACCAGATCATGGCCGCCTCGCTGGTGGTCAGCATCCCGGTCGTCGTCGGGTTCCTGGCCCTGCAGCGGTACTTCGTCGCCGGCCTCACCGCCGGCGCGGTCAAGTGAGTCATCCGATCCCAGAGGAGAACCATCCCGTGCCCGACCTGTCCAAGCTGCCACCCGACTTCCTCTGGGGCGTCGCCACGGCGGCGTACCAGATCGAGGGGGCCGTCGACGTCGACGGCCGGGCGCCGTCCATCTGGGACACCTTCTCGGCGACCCCCGGCAACGTCGACAACGGCGACACCGGCGCGGTGGCCTGCGACCACTACCACCGGTGGCCGGAGGACCTGGCGCTGCTGCGTCGGCTCGGCGTGGACGCGTACCGTTTCTCGGTGGCCTGGCCCCGGGTGATGCCCGACGGCGTCGGTCGGGTCAACCCCGCCGGGCTGGACTTCTACGACCGGCTCGTCGACACGTTGCTCGCCGACGGGATCCGGCCGTTCGTCACGCTGTACCACTGGGATCTGCCGCAGGCCCTGCAGGACTCCGGCGGTTGGCCGGAGCGTGCCACCGCCGAGGCGTTCGCCGACTACGCGGCGGTGGTGGCCGCCCGCCTCGGTGACCGGGTGGCCGACTGGAACACGGTCAACGAGCCGCTCTGCGTGTGCTGGATCGGGCACCTGGAGGGGCGAATGGCCCCCGGTGAGCGGGACCTGACCCGCGCGGTGCACGCCTCGCACCACGTGCTGCTCGGCCACGGCCTGGCCACCCAGGCGATCCGGGCCAACGCCGCCCGTCCGGCCTCGGTGGGCCTGGTGCTCAACCTCAGCCCGATCGAGGCGGCGACCGACCGGCCGGAGGACGTCGCGGCGGCCCGCCGGGCGGACGGGCACGTCAACAGGTGGTGGCTGGACCCGATCCACGGGCGCGGCTACCCCGCCGACATGATCGCCACCTACGGCGTCGAGCCACCGGTACGCGGCGACGACCTGGCGGTGATCTCCACGCCCACCGACTTCCTCGGGGTGAACTACTACTTCCGTCAGTTGGTGGTCGACGATCCGACCGGTGCGGCGCCGTACGCCCGGCAGGTGCCGGTCCCCGGATCGGTGGAGACCGCGATGGGTTGGGAGGTGTACCCGGCGGGCCTTGAGCGGCTGCTCGTCGACGTGCACGAGGAGTACCGGCCGGGCCGGATCATCGTCACCGAGAGCGGTTCGGCCTGGCCGGACGAGGTCACCGCGGACGGCACCGTGGAGGACAAGGAGCGCACCGACCACCTGGAGCAGCACCTGGCGGCGTGCGCGTCGGCGGTGGCCCGGGGCGTGCCGCTGGACGGTTACTTCGTCTGGTCGTTGCTGGACAACTTCGAGTGGGCCTACGGCTACGACAAGCGCTTCGGGTTGGTGCACGTCGACTACGCCACCCAGCGGCGGACGATGAAGGCGAGCGGCCTGCGCTACGCCGAGGTGATTCGCGCCCACCAGCGAGCCGCCCGGGCGGCCGGCACCGCGACACCGGTGGCCTGAGCGGCGGGCAGCGCGACGGCCGTCCGGGGGATGACCCTGGGCGGCCGTTCGTGTCCCAGCCGGACCAAACCGCCACCGACCACCACGCCTGTACGCGCTGTCCGCGGCGTTGATGTCGGCTCCCTGGCTGGTGTTCTTCGGCTACCTGCACCGCCACCCGGCGCTGCACGAACGCCGGGTCAGCCCCGGGTACGTGCGGGCGCAGCGACTGCGACCGGTCACCGGCCTCGTCCTGTACGGGCTCAGCGGTCTGCTCGGCTGGTTCGTCAATCCGTTGCTGGGCCTGATCGGCGTCATCGTCATGATCAGCTATCACGCGGTGACCAGCGAGGGGCTGCCTCGGTGGCTCACCCGTCGGTGAGGGTGCGCAGCCGGAGCAGATCGGCCGGGGTGTCCACGTCGACAGGCGAGCCGACGTCGTCGCAGGGCACCTCGACCACCAGGTCCGGACGCTCGCGGAGCAGGTCGCGGGCACCCCGGTCGCCCACGGCGTACCTGTCCAGCAGCGGCCAGGTCCGCCGCCCCAGCAGGATCGGATGACCGGGCCGGCCGGCGTAGGTGGCGACCACCACGACCGCCTCGCCGGCGTACGCCTCGCGTACCCGGCGGACCGCGAGCGGGCTGAGCAGCGGTTGGTCGACGAGGACCACGACCGCGGCCGGCACGTCGGCCGGCAGTGCGGCCAGGCCCCGGCGTAGCGACGAGCCCAGCCCTTCGGACCAGCGGTCGTGGCGCACCGGCACCGCGCCGGGCAGGGCGGGCACCTCGTCGGCGCCCGCGCCGAGCACCACGTGCACAGGTGTGCAGCCGCCGTCGCCGAGCAGCCGGACCCCGCGCCGCACCAGCGGCTCGCCGTCCAGCTCGACCAACGCCTTCGGGCGGCCGTACCGCCGGCCGGCGCCGGCCGCCAGCAACAGTCCGGCGATCACCGTCGTCCCCTCCCGTACGAAGGGCTTTGCGTTATTCGCCCCGAAATATACCGACAAAGCTAGTCTGGGCCGGTGCAGGGCGGACCGGAGAACGCGACGACGACCGACGAGCGCCACTCGTCCCGGGTGACGGTCGAGGTCAACGGCGCCTCCCGCGAGGTGACGCTGGACAACCGCACCACCCTGCTCGACACGTTGCGCGAGCACCTCGGCCTGACCGGGGCGAAGAAGGGCTGCGACCACGGCCAGTGCGGCTCCTGCACGGTGCTGCTCGACGGCCGCCGGGTGAAGAGCTGCCTGGTCTTCGCGGTCACCGTGGACGGCCGGTCGGTGGTCACCGTCGAAGGGCTGGCCGGACCGGGCGAGCTGTCCCCGCTGCAGGCCGCGTTCGTCGCGCACGACGCGTTCCAGTGCGGCTACTGCACCCCCGGGCAACTCTGCTCCGCCCGGGGCATGCTCGACGAGGTCGCCCGGGGCTGGCCGAGCGCGGTCACCGACGACCTGAGCTCACCGACCGAGCTGACCGACGCGGAGATCCGCGAGCGGATGGCCGGCAACCTGTGCCGCTGTGCCGCGTACCCGCACATCGTCGCGGCCGTCCGCGAGACGGCGTCCTCGTGAGGGCGTTCCGCTACCACCGGCCCGCCGACGTGGCGGAGGCGGTCGCCGTGCTGACGGCCGAGTCGAAGGCCGCGTACCTGGGCGGCGGGACCAACCTGGTGGACCTGATGAAACTCGGGGTGCAGCGCCCCGACGTGCTGGTGGACGTGACCCGACTCCCGCTGGACACGGTCGAGGATCTGCCCGACGGCGGGCTGCGGATCGGCGCGACCGTCCGCAACAGCGACCTCGCGGCCCACCCGGCGGTGCGCCGGGACTACCCGGTGCTGGCCCGCGCCCTGCTCGCCGCCGCCTCCGGGCAGCTGCGCAACATGGCCACCACCGGCGGCAACCTCTTGCAGCGCACCCGCTGCGTCTACTTCCAGGACACCGGCAAGGCGTGCAACAAGCGGGAGCCGGGCAGCGGTTGCGCCGCCCTGCACGGCCAGAACCGCGACCTGGCGGTGCTGGACTGGTCCGAGCAGTGCGTGGCCACCCACCCGTCCGACCTGGCCGTCGCGCTGGCCGCCCTCGACACGGTGGTGCAGGTGCACGAGGTCGACGGCCCCCGCGACATCCCGATCGCCGAGTTCTACCGCTCCCCCGGCACCCACCCGGAACGCGAGACCACCCTGACCCGGGGCGCGCTGATCACCGCCGTCCGGCTACCGCCGCTGCCGGCCGCGCGCCGCTCGACGTACCTGAAGGTGCGCGACCGGGCCTCGTTCGCGTTCGCCGCCGGCTCGGTGGCCGCGGTGCTGGACCTCGACGGTGACACCGTCCGCGACGTGCGGTTGGCGTACGGGGCGGTGGCGCACCGGCCGTGGCGGGCGTACCGGGCCGAGGAGGTGCTGCGGGGGCGTCCGTTCAGCCCGGAGCTGGCGGCCCGGGCCGCCGACGCGGAGCTGGCCGAGGCGCGCCCGCTGCGGCACAACGGCTTCAAGCTCCCGCTGACCCGGGCCATCACCGTGCGGGCGCTCAGCGAACTGGCGTCGTCGTGAGCACCGGGGCGGTCGGACGGGCGTACCCCCGGTTGGAGGGCCCGGAGAAGGTCACCGGCACGGCCCGGTACGCGGTGGAGTACCCGGTGGACGGGGTCACCTACGGCTGGGCGGTGCCGTCGGCGGTGGTCCGGGGTCGGATCACCCGGGTGGACGCGGCGGAGGCGCTGGCGTCGCCGGGCGTGCTGGCCGTGCTGCACCACGGCAACGCGCCCCGGATGGCGCCCGGCCCGCAGCCGGAGTTGTGGCTGCTGCAGGAGCCGGCGGTGCACTACCGGGGGCAGTACGTCGCCGTGGTGGTGGCCACCAGTCTGGAGGCCGCCCGCGAGGGTGCCCGGTTGGTCCGGATCGACTACGACGCCGGTCCGCACAGCACGGTGCTCACCGACGACCATCCCGGCCTGTACAAGCCGGACCAGGTCAACCCCAGCTATCCGACGGACACTGCCGAGGGTGACTTCGACGCCGGGTACGCGGCCGCCCCGGTGCGGTTGGACGTCACGTACCGGACGCCGGCGTACCACAACAACCCGATGGAGCCGCACGCCACGACGGCGCAGTGGCACGACGGGCGGCTGCTGGTGCACGACTCCACCCAGGGCGCGTCACCGGTCCGCGCCACCCTCGCCGAGCTGTTCGAGCTGCCCCCGGAGTCGATCCGGGTCGTCGCCGAGCACGTCGGCGGCGGCTTCGGCAGCAAGGGGTACGCCAAGGCCTCGGTGGTGCTGGCCGCGCTCGCCGCCCGACACGTGGACCGCCCGGTCAAGCTGGCGTTGACCCGCCAGCAACTGTTCGGGCCGGTCGGCTACCGCACCCCCACCATCCAGCGGGTCCGCCTCGCCGCCGACGCCGACGGGCGGCTCACCGCGATCTGCCACGACGCGATCAGCCAGACGTCGACCATCCGGGAGTTCGCCGAGCAGACCGCCGTCTACACCCGCAGCATGTACGCCGCGCCGCACCGCCGCACCACGCACCGGTTGGCCCGCCTCGACGTGCCCACGCCGTTCTGGATGCGCGCCCCCGGCGAGTGCCCGGGCGCGTACGCGCTGGAGTCCGCGATGGACGAACTGGCTGTCGCCGTCGGTCTCGACCCGGTGAAGCTGCGCATCCGCAACGACACCGCTGTCGACCCCGACCAGGGGCGGCCGTTCACCAGCCGCAACCTGGTGGACTGCCTGCGCGAGGGTGCCCAGCGGTTCGACTGGGCCGGCCGGGACCCGACGCCCCGCGCTCGGCGCGACGGACGCTGGCTGATCGGCACGGGGGTGGCCGGGTCGAGCTACCCGGCCCGGGCCAGGCCGTCGACCGCAACCGCAACCGCCCGGTCCGACGGGAGCTTCCTGGTCCGGATCAACGCCACCGACATCGGCACCGGCGCCCGCACGGCGATCTGGCAGGTGGCCGCCGACGCGCTCGAGGTGCCGCCCGAGCAGGTGGAGATCCAGATCGGGGACAGTGAGCTGCCGACCGCCCCGTTGGCCGGCGGCTCGATGGGCACCGCGAGCTGGAGCTGGGCGGTCATCCGCGCCTGCCAGGCGCTGCGGGAGAAGCGGCGCACCAACCCCGGCGAGGTCACCGCCGAGGCCGACACCTCAGACGAGGTGGGCGGGCAGCCCGCGCTGCCCCGGTACGCGTACGGGGCGCAGTTCGTCGAGGTGCGGGTGGACGCCGACACCGGCGAGGTACGCCTGAACCGGCTGCTCGGCGTGTTCGCCGCCGGCCGGGTGGTGAACCCGACGACGGCGCGCAGCCAGCTCATCGGCGGCATGACGATGGGGTTGTCGATGGCGCTGCACGAGGAGGGCCTGCTCGACGAGCGGTACGGCGACTGGGTCAACCACGACCTGGCCACGTACCACATCACCGGCTGCGCGGACGTGGAGTCCATCGAGGCGTACTGGCTCGACGAGCGCGACGACGAGCTGAACCCGGCCGGGGTGAAGGGCATCGGTGAGATCGGCATCGTCGGCACCGCTGCGGCGATCGCCAACGCGGTGCACCACGCGACCGGCGTACGGATCCGGGACCTGCCGATCCGCCTCGACAAACTCATCGGATCATCAGAGTTGGCTTAAATAAGCGGGCAGTGATACAACTGTCGTCGTGCACGCCTTCGACGTGCTGGGCGATCCGGTCCGGCGCCGCATCCTGGAGTTGCTCGCCGACGGCGAGCAGACCGCCGGCGCGGTCAGCGCGGTCATCCGCGACGAGTTCGGCATCTCCCAACCCGCCGTGTCCCAGCACCTCAAGGTGTTACGGGACAACGGCTTCGCCACCGTGCGGCCCGAAGGCACCCGGCGGCTGTACGCGGTCGACCCGCGCCCACTGCGCGAGGTCGACGGCTGGCTGGAGCACTTCCGCCGGTTCTGGACCCCACCCCTGGCGGCACTCGCCACCGAGCTGGCCCGGGGCCGACGCGAACGTCGACTCCGCGGGCCCGCCGACCCACCCGACGAGAGGAACACCTGATGTTCGACGCGACCGAGCAGATCAACGCCGTCCAGCGCAAGGTCGGCAGCCGCACCCTGGAGGCCGGCGAGGCTCGGGTGACCACGATCAGCCAGACCTACCAGGCGACGGTCGAGGACCTGTGGGACGCCTGCACCAACGCCGAGCGCATTCCACGCTGGTTCCTGCCGATCTCCGGCGACCTGCGGCTGGGCGGCACGTACCAGCTCCAGGGCAACGCGCACGGCACCATCGAGACCTGCGAACCGCCACGCCGCTTCACCGCCACCTGGGAGTACGGCGACGAGGTGAGCTGGATCGAGGTGCAGCTCACCCCGGTCGACGACGAGCGGACCCGCCTCGACCTGGACCACATCGCGCACGTCGACCAGGACCGGTGGGCGCAGTTCGGGCCGGGCGCCGTCGGGGTCGGCTGGGATCTGGGCCTGCTCGGGCTCGCCTCGCACCTGGCCGGCGACGGCAGCGGCATCACCCCGGACCAGGCTGCCGAGTGGACCGCCTCCGATGAGGGACGACGGGCCATGGAGTTGAGCAGCCACCTGTGGTGCGAGGCGAGCATCGCCGCCGGCACCGACGCCGACGAGGCGAAGGCCGCGGCCGAGCGCACCACCGCCTTCTACACCGGCACCCCCGAGGTCTGAACCCGGGGCCGGGGCGCGGGGCGGCGGCGCGGGGCGGCGGCGCGGCAGGTTGGTGGGTTGTCGGAGTAGCGTGCTGCGGCATGAACGGCACGCCGTACTCGCACTGCTCCTACTGTGGCGTCGCCTACCCGCCGGCCGCCGGCTGGCCCCGGGTCTGCGCGGCCTGCGGCGAGACCGTCTGGCGCAACCCGCTGCCCGTGGCGGTCGCGGTGCTGCCGGTCCGCACTGCTGAGGGCCTGGGCGTGGTGGTGGTCCGCCGGGACATCGAGCCGGCCCGCGGCCTGCTCGCGCTGCCCGGCGGCTTCATCGAGTACGGCGAGGAGTGGTCCGACGCACTCGTCCGTGAGCTGCGGGAGGAGACCGGCCTGGTCGCGGCGGCCGAGGATGCCCGACTGTTCGCGGTGCACGGCGCCCCGGCCGGCGGCACCATGATGATCTTCGGGGTGCTGCCCGAGCAGCGGGCCGAGGACCTGCCAGTGTCGGCGCCGACCGAAGAGGCGACCGAGTGGCTGGTGCTCACCGACCCGGTCGAGCTCGCGTTCTCCACCCACACCCGGGTGCTCGCCGACTTCCTCACCCCCGACCGCACCACCTGAGCCCGCCCCGACGCG
Source organism: Micromonospora sp. B9E7 (assembly GCF_039871815.1). Classification (NCBI taxonomy): domain Bacteria; kingdom Bacillati; phylum Actinomycetota; class Actinomycetes; order Micromonosporales; family Micromonosporaceae; genus Micromonospora; species Micromonospora sp. B9E7. Next base: position 21,600 of record NZ_JBDPLX010000027.1, on the reverse strand, counting down.
ACGGGCGTGATCGAGCGGGTGCCCGGGTGGATGGTCAGCGGGGCAGGGCGTCGTCGCTGCCGGTCAGGTAGCCGCTGGCCTGCAGCTCGAACAGCTCCCGGTAGAGGCCGCCGGACGCCATCAGCTCGTCGTGGTTGCCCTGCTGGACGAGTCGACCTCGTTCCAACACGAAGATCCGGTCGGCGTGCCGGACGTTGGCCAGCCGGTGGGTGATCAGGACGACCGCCCGGTCGGGGCTGCGGCGTAGGTGTTGGAACAGGGCGTGTTCGGCGCGGGCGTCCAGGGCCGCCGAGGGTTCGTCGCAGATCAGCAGCGCCGCGTCCCGGTACAAGCCGCGGGCGGCGACCAACCGCTGCCACTGCCCGCCGGACAGCTCGTGGCCGTCCTTGAACTCCCGGTCGAGCAGGGTGTCGTAGCTGTTCGGCAGACCGACGATCATGTCGTGCGCGGCAGCCGCGCCGGCCGCCTCCTGCACGCTCGGGCCGGATCGCTCCGGTGGACGGTCGTGCCGCCCCACCCGGATGTTCTGCCCGGCGGTGAACGGGAACTTCCAGTATTCCTGGGTCATCACGGCCACCTGGCCACCGAGGGCGCGTGGGTCCAACTCGACGGCGTCGACGCCGTCCCAGCGGATCACCCCACCGGTCGGCCGGTACAGCCCGGCGATCAGCTTGGCCAGGGTGGTCTTGCCGGAGCCGTTCTCGCCGACCAGCGCGATCACCTCCCCTCGACGGACGGTCAAACTCACCCGGTCCACGGCCGGCGTGTCGGTGTCCGGATAACTCAGGCTCACCTCGTCCACCTCGATCACCTGGACGGCGTCGGCCACTCGGTCGCCACCGATCGGCACCCGGGCGTGGGCGCGGGCCAGGAAATCCCGGTAGTCCTGGTAGTAGAGGGCGTCCTCGTAGAGCGAGTTCGTGGCGATGACCGCGACACCCAGGCTGTTCCGCGCCGACTGCAGGGCGAGCAGGGCGGTGGCCGCGGCGGCGAGGGCCACCATCCCGGCCAGCAGAAGGCCACCGAGCACCGCGTACACCCCGAAGGTGGCCACGCCCGCGACGGTCGCGCCGGCGACCCGCGTGCCGGTCTGCGCGCGGACCAACCGCAGTTGGGCCCGGGTCTCGACGGCCATCACGCCGCGATACTCGCTGAGGAGGAAATCGCGCATCTGGTACGCGCGCACCTCGGCGGCGGTGTGCCGGTTGGCCATCAGGTGGGCCAGCATCCACATCCGACGCTGTCGGGTGATCCGGGCCAGCATCGCCAGGTACTCACGGCGGGCCATCCGCACCGCGGTGATCGCCTGGGGCACCGCGGCGAGCAGCAGACAGGGCAGCAGCAGCGGTTGGATGACCGTCACCGCGACGGCGGTGGCCAGCATGCCGACCACGCCGGTGACCAGGTTGACCGTGTGGTCGACGATGTACGCGGCCTCCGCCATCCCCCGGTCCCGGGCCCGGTCCATCTCCTCGGCGAAGCCGGCGTCGTCGAACGCGGCCAACTCCACCGCCGTGGTGGCCTCGAACAGGCGCAACTCCACCTGATAGTTGATCTGTGGGGTCAGCCGGGCCTGCGCCCAGCCGGCCGCGATCGCCAGGCCGCCGCGCGCCGAGACCGCCGCCGCCGCCACGACCAGCGCCGGCAGGGCCGCCCGGACCCGGTCCGGTGTGGGACCGACGGCGAACAACTCGCTCAGCACACTTGTCGTGGCCAGCAGACCGAACGTGGTCATCACACCTGCGGCGACGTTCAGGCCGATGGAGGCGACGGTGTCCCGACGGTTGGTGGCCCAGGCCAGACCGACCGCCTCGCGAACCAACCGGGGCAGCCGGCGGGCCACCGCCCAGAAGCCGGTGTGGGCGAACTCGTGCGCGTGATGCAACCAGTCCGGGTCCTCCAGGTCCGGCAGCATCGTGCCGGTCGGCGGATCACCCGGCTGGTCGTCGTCCTCGGCGGCGGTGCGCTGGCGGGCCATCGACTCCACGGACCCTCCTCGGGGCGGGGATCACCAACGCTGCCCGAGACTACTGCCGGCGACGGCCCGCTGTCTCTAGGTAGCCGGCGCGTCGTCCGGCGCACCCTCCACGATCGGCAGCAGCACCCGGAACGTGGTCCGCCCCGGCTCGGTCTCCACCCGGATGTCGCCGTGGTGCTTGTGCACCACGATCCGGTACGAGATGTCCAGCCCCAACCCGGTGCCCGCGCCGACCGGCTTGGTGGTGAAGAACGGCTCGAAGATTCGCGGCCGCACCTCCGGCGGGATACCGGGACCCGTGTCGGTGATCTCCACCGCCAGCAGGTCGCCGACGAGTCCGGTGCGGACGGTCAACACACCCTTCTCACCCATCGCGCCCAACGCGTTGTCGATCAGGTTGGTCCACACCTGGTTCAGCTCGGCCGCGTACGCCGGAACCGGCGGAAGGCCACGGTCGTACTCGCGGACCAGCTTGACCTCGGCGGGGATCTTCCCCTTGAACATCACCAGCGTGGCGTCGAGCAGGTCGTGCACGTCCACCACCCGGTGCGGCGCACGGTCCAGCTGCGAGTACTGCTTGGCGGCGCCCACCAGGCCCGAGATCCGGGTCACCGCGTCGCCGATCTCCCGCATCAACAGTTCGGTGTCGACGGTGTACGTGAGCCACCGCACCGCCGCCTCCAGGTCGGCGGGGCCGACCGCGGCCTTCACCCGCGCCAACCAGGCCGTGTCGAGCCCGCCACCGACCAGGATCGGCGCCAGGTCCCAGGCACCGTCGACTCCGCGCTCCTCCAGCCAGTCGGTGAGGGCGTCCTCCGCGTCGGCGGTGGCCACCGGAGTCAACTTCGGCGCGGTGGCGACCCGGGCGACGGCCTCCTCCTGCAACGCGACAAGGCCCTGCAGGGCGCTGCCGTCGAGCCGACCGTCAGCGATCATCGCGAGCTTGTGGCGCATCCCGGCAACCCGGTCACGCAACACCGACGTCGCCCGCACCGCCGCCGCAGCCGGATTGTTCAGCTCGTGGGTCAGCCCCGCCGACAGCGAGCCGAGGGCCAGCAGCCGCTCCCGTTCACCGACGATGGCCTGCGAGTCCCGCATCCCGAAGAACAGCCCCTCCAACAGGTGCATGGGCATCGGGAACCAGGACCGCAGGGCGTACGCGAAATCCTCCGCCGGCAGCACGAAGAAGTCCGCGTCGGTCACCGCCCGCAGGCTGTTGCGGTAGACCTGGTCGACCTGGTCACCCAGGTACGCCTGGGTAGCTCCGCCGTACACCCCGCGCTGCTCGGTCCGGCTGACCTCCACGTCGTCGCCGTGCACCAGACGGCTCAACGCCACCGCCCCGCGCACCAACACGAAGAAGCAGGTCGCGGGCTCGCCCTCCGCGTACACGAGAGTCCCCCCGGCCCGCTGCTCGACCCGGCCACGCTCGGCCAGCCAGTCGAGCTGCCCGTCGTCGAGAGCCTCGAACAGGAACAGGGTACGCAGCTGCGCAGGTGTCAGCCGATCAGACTGAGTGGTCATTGGGCCTCCAGGTAGCGGTGCACGAGCGAGACGGCCATCGCGCCCTCGCCGACGGCCGAGGCGACCCGCTTGACCGACTCGGCCCGCACGTCGCCGGCGGCGAACACGCCCGGCACGCTGGTCTCCAGGTGGTACGGGTCGCGGGACAGCGACCAGCCCGCCGGCCGCCGCCCTCCGGCCAGCAGATCCGGGCCGGTGACGATGAAGCCGCGCCCGTCGCGGACCAGCACCCCGTCCAGCCAGTCGGTGCGCGGCTCCGCACCGATGAAGATGAACAGCCACGAGGCGTCGACCGAACGGGCCTCCCCGGTGCGGGTGTCGCAGAGGGTCAGCCGTTCCAGGTGCCCCTCCCCGGCCGCACCGACCACAGCGGTGTGCGGGTGCACGGTGATCCGGTCGATCCGCTCCAACTGGTCGATCAGGTACCGCGACATCGAGGCGGTCAGGTCCGCACCACGGATCAGCAGGTGCACCCTCGACGCGTACCGGGAGAAGTGCACCGCGGCCTGCCCGGCGGAGTTGGCCCCGCCGACGATGTAGACGTCCTGCTCGACGCAGCTCGGCGCCTCCGTGGCGGCGGCGCCGTAGAACACCCCCCGGCCGGTGAAGTCGGCCAGCCCGGGGACGTCGAGCACCCGGTACGACACTCCCGTCGCCAGCACCACCGTGTGCGCCGCGATCTCGCTGCCGTCGCCGAAACGCAGCAGCCGGGCACCGCCCGCCTCGCTGAGCCCGACCACCTCCCGGGCGCTGAGCAGCTCCGCGCCGAACTTCACCGCCTGCCGCCGGGCCCGGTCGGTCAACTGTGCGCCGGAGACGCCGTCCGGGAAACCAAGGTAGTTCTCGATACGGCTGCTCTGGCCGGCCTGCCCGCCGGTCGCCCGCCGCTCGACGAGCACGGTACGCAGCCCCTCCGACGCCCCGTACACGGCCGAGCCGAGACCGGCCGGGCCGCCGCCGATCACCACCAGGTCGTAGAAGTCACACGCCGGCACCACCGTCAGACCGGCCAACGCGGCCAGCTCGGCCTCGCTGGGGGCGATCAGCGCCTTGCCCTCGGGGGTCACCACCAGCGGCACGTCCGCCTCGGTGGCACCGGCCGCGTCGAGCAACCGGACACCCTCCGGGTCGTCGGACAGCAACCAGCGGTACGGCACCAGGTTGCGGGCCAGGAAGTCGCGGACCTTGAACGACGGCGCCGACCACCGGTGCCCGACGACCCGGATCTCGGCACTCGCCGCGTCCGGCGTGGCCGCCCACGCCTCCAGCAGCCCGTCGACCACCGGGTACAGCTTCTCCTCCGGCGGATGCCACGGCTTGAGCAGGTAGTGGTCCAGGTCCACCACGTTGATCGCCTCGATCGCGGCGTCGGTGTCCGCGTACGCGGTGAGGAGCACCCGCCGCGCGGCCGGGAAGATGTCCATGGCCGCCTCGAGGAACTCCACGCCGGTCATCTCCGGCATCCGGTGGTCGGCCAACAGCAGCGCCACCTGTTCGCCACGCAGCTTGACCTCCCGCAGCGCGTCCAGCGCCTCCGGCCCCGACGAGGCCCGCAGTACCCGGTAGCGGTCGCCGTAGCGGCGCCGGACGTCCCGGGCCACCGCCCGGGACACCACGGGGTCGTCGTCGACGGTCAGGATCACCGGATTCGCCATGGCGCCATGAAACCACCTGCCGTGGGTCGACCGCACCATCGCGGGACCCGGCTCACGGTTGACCGCCTCGGGGATGGGTAAGCCGGGGAGCCGCGCGGGTGGCCGGGGCATCGACAACCCGCCCGGTTGCCGCGCACACCTCCGGGGGGCCCATGGCGGACGCGACACCGACCGCACCGACGCCGTCGAGCGGAATCGTCGAGTTGCGGGTGCACGGTGTCTCCGGCGCGGGGGCGGACCAGGTGTTGGACCGACCGCACGTGCACCAGGTCGCCGGAGACCGCAGCGGCGGGTTCTACCGACCGCGCCCCGGCTACCCGGACTCGACGGGAACCGACGGGGTGACGCTGGAGGCGTACCGCTGGAGCGACCTGCCGTCCGGCACCGCCGTCCGGACGCTGTCGCTGGTGTTCCTGCTGCCGTTCATGCTCTGCAACGTTGCGCTCTGGATGCGCCCGGCGAACCGTGGCGCGAAGCACACCATCCTGGCGCTGTGCCGGGTGCTGGCCCTCACTCTCACAGCGCTCTACGTGCTCTCCATCGTCGGGGTGGCGCTGGACCTGATCGCCTGGCGCTGCATGGACACCCCGTCGTGCCTGGCCGGCCGGACCTGGCTGTCCTGGCTCGGCGGGCGGCCCACCGGGCTGCGCCTGGGCGTGCTGGCGCTCGTTCCGGTCGCCGCCATCGGGCTCGTCTGGCAGTTGGGCGCCCGCCCGAGCCACTCGTTCGACGCGTTCCGGACCCCGATCGGACCACCAGCTTCCAAGCACCAGTTGAGCGCCGTCGGCCAGTGGGACGGAGAGCCACTGGTGGGTCGACTGCGCTCGGTCCACGTCGCGGCCGCGTTCGCCACGCTGGACGCCAGCCTGCTGGCCGCACGAGCCAGCCAGCACCGCTCGTGGGTGATGGCGACGCTGCTGGTGGCCACCGGGGCGGTGCTGCTGGCCTGCCTGGCCCTGGTCACCGTGGTGCCGAGCATCGACCGCACCGACCCGGCGCCCCGGGTCGACGGCGTCTGCCGCGGGCTACGCACGATCACCGTCGGCCTGACGATGCTGGTGATCGTGCACGTCGTCATCAGCCCGGCGCCGTGGCCACAGGGCGGTGTGCTACCCGGTTACAGCGCAATCGTCGCCTGGCTGTTCGTCAGCCAGACGGTGCTGGTGGTCGCGCTCGCCGCGCTGGTGATCTGGCGGCGAGGTGGCGGTCAGCGCAGGTCACCGCTGCGCGCGTTGGGAGCGCCGGTCTTCATGACGATCTCGGCCGGGCTCGCCGTGGCGTTCTCGGCCGAACTGGTCTACCGGGTGGCGGACCTGCTCGATCGCGAGGGAACGACTGCGGACGGCCTGGAGACCAGCCCTCCCCTGGCGTACAAATGGGCGATCTTCGGGTTTTTCCTGGCGGTGGTGACCGCGCTGCTGGTGGCCGGCCTGGTCACCAGGGTGACCCGGCGCGGGCGGCGGCGGGCCGCGCGGGCGATCGTGGCCGCCGACTTCCCGCACGCGCCGCCGCAGGCGGCGGCGCGGCTGCGCCGGGTCGAGCAGGCGGTGGCCCGGGCCCGTTTCACCGAACGGTTGGAACCGCTCTCCGTGGTGTACGCCGTCCTGGCGGCGTTCGGCCTGGCCACCAGCGTGCTCGGCCTGCTCCAACTCCTACCGGGCGACGTGGCGCAGCGCTACGTCGGAGTGCCGGAGGGCATGGTCAACTTCCTGATCGGGTCGGGTAGCTACGTGATCGCCGCGATCCTGCTCGGCCTGGTGGTGGGCGGCATCTTCGCGTACCGGACAGCGCAGTTCCGCCGGTACGTGGGTGTGCTCTGGGATCTGGGCACCTTCTGGCCCCGGGCGGCGCACCCGTTCGCGCCGCCCTGCTACGCCGAACGGGCCGTGCCGGAGCTGGCCAAGCGGATCTCCTACCTGGTGGAGCAGGGGCATGGTGTGCTGCTGGCGGGACACAGCCACGGCTCGGTGCTGCTCGCCGCCACGGTTCTGCAACTGCCCAGCCGGATCACCGACCGGGTCGCCCTGCTGACCTACGGGTCGCCGCTGGGCCGGCTGTACTCCCGGCTGTTCCCGGCGTACGCCGACGAGCCGGCGCTGCGGGAGATCGGCGAACGGGTCGGTTGGCGTTGGCTCAACCTGTGGCGCGACACCGACCCGATCGGCGGCTGGATCTTCGCCTCCCATCGTCCGGGGGAGGCCGAGACGCTGACCGGGCCGGCGGCGACGGTGGACCGCCGACTGACCGACCCGGCGGATGTGGTGCCCGCCCCCAGCGACAGCGTGCCACCACCGATCCTCGGACACTGGCCGTGCGAGTCGCAGGAGGCGTTCACCGAGGCGGAGCGGGACCTGACGGCGCGACTGCGCCCTGCCCCCCGGGCGCCCGGCTGAACCAGCCGGCGCGGTGGCTCCGGCGGCCGGATATCGTCGCGGGGTGACTCCGTCCAAGCAGCCCGAACGCCGGCTGATCGCCTCGAACAAGAAGGCCCGGCACGAGTACACGGTGCTGCGTACGTACGAGGCGGGCATCGTGCTGGTCGGGACCGAGGTGAAGTCGCTGCGCGAGGGACGGGCCTCGCTGGTCGACGCGTTCGCGCACGAACGCGACGGCGAGATCGTGCTGTACGGCCTGCACATCGCCGAGTACGCCTACGGCACGTGGACCAACCACGCTCCCCGCCGCAACCGCAAGCTGCTGCTGCACCGGGCCGAGATCGACCGGATCCTCGACAAGGTCCGCGAGGGCGGGGTGACCATGGTCCCGCTGTCCATGTACTTCGAGAACGGCTACGCCAAGGTCGAGTTGGCTCTGGCGAAGGGCAAACGCTCCTACGACAAGCGGCAGACACTGGCCGAGCGCGACGCCAACCGGGAGATCGCCCGCGAGTTGGGCCGGCACCTCAAGGGCCACCCCCGCCGCCCCTGAGCTGGTTCCGCACGCCCAGGCGGCAGGCGTTTCGGGCGGGCCGCCCTTGTTGTCGCGCTCACGTGGCCTTCGTGCGGCTGCCGTCGCTCCCGCGCGGGGCCTTCCGGCGAGTGGCCCGACCGCTGACCCCGGACGCCCGCCCAAGATCCGCGCAACAACAGGGAATGCGCTGTCTCAACTCGCCCCGAGGCAGCACCTTCCCCGAAACTGCACAGATTTTGGGCGGGCGTCGACGCGTCCCCCACCACGATCGCGCTCGATCCAGGATGTAGTGGCCTCCTCGACACACCGACACCACTCGATCCTGGATATAGCACGATCTTGGTGCCACCCCGAGGCGCCGGCAGTTGGGCGCATGTGCTGGCGCGAAATCCTGATCCTTGCGCGAATGCTGGCCTTCTGGACCTTCCGTGCTTGCAGATGCGGGCGATAGGGTCAGCCGGTGACGACGTTCCGGATCGGCGAGGCAGCCGACTTGCTCGGTGTCAGCTCCGACACGATCCGCCGCTGGGTGGACGCCGGGCGGCTGACGGCCGGGCGCGACGAGCACGGCCACCGGGTCATCGACGGTGTCGACCTGGCCGCGTTCGCCCGCGCTCAGGCCGCCGACCCGGTTGCGGGCGCCGAGTTCTCCTCCGCCCGCAACCGCCTGCGCGGCATCGTCGTCGACGTCCGCAAGGACACGGTGATGGCGCAGGTCGACATCCAGGCCGGTCCGTTTCGCGTCGTGTCGCTGATGAGTCGGGAGGCGGTCGACGAGCTCGACCTGCGCGTCGGTTCGGTGGCCGTCGCGGTGATCAAGTCGACAACCGTGGTGGTGGAACGGGCCGCACCCGCCCAGACCAGGGGAAGGACCGCCGGATGAGCGCGCGGAAGGACCGCCGGATGAGCGCGCGGGCGATGCGGAGGGCGGCAGCCGTACTGGTGGCGCTGGCCGTTGCCGGCTGCGGCGCGGGCGGTGACCGGGCCTCCGGTGGTGACGCGGACGGCGGGGGCGTCGGCGCGGTGACGGTGTTCGCGGCCGCCTCGCTGACCGAGTCGCTCACCCGGATCGGGAAGGACTTCGAGGCCGCCAACCCGGGCAGCACCGTGACCCTCAACTTCGCCGGCAGCTCCGCCCTGGCCACCCAGATCAACCAGGGCGCGCCGGCCGACGTGTTCGCCTCGGCCGCCCCGGCGAACATGGCCACGGTCAGCGAGGCCGGCAACGCCGACGGCACGCCGAGCACCTTCGCCCGCAACCAGTTGGTCATCGCGGTGCCCCGGGGCAACCCGGAGGGGGTTGACGGGCTGGCCGACCTCGGCAGGCCCGGTGTGAAGGTGGCACTGTGCGCCAAGCAGGTGCCCTGCGGCGCGGCGGCGCGTACCGCCCTGGACTCGGCCGGCGTCGCGCTGACGCCGGCCACCCTGGAGCGGGACGTCAAGGGTGCGCTCGCCAAGGTGAAACTCGGTGAGGTCGACGCGGCTCTGGTCTACCGCACCGACGCGCGGGCGGCGAGCGCCGACGTGACCGGGGTGGAGTTTCCGGAGTCAGCGCGGACGGTCAACGACTACCCGATCGTCGCGTTGAAGGACGCGCCGAATCCGGCCGGCGCAAGGGCCTTCGTCGCGTACGTCCGCTCGGCGTCGGCGCAGGCGGTCCTCGTCGAGGCGGGGTTCCAGGCTCCGTGAGGCAGGTCCGCGACCACGACGCACCCCGGAGGCGCGACGACAACCCACCCCGCGGGCGTCAGGCCACGCCCCGACGGCGGGGGCGGGTGCCGGCTGCGCTGCTGATCCCCGCCGGGCTGGGGTTGCTGTTCCTCGTCCTGCCGTTGGCGGGGCTGCTGATCCGGGCGCCGTGGACGACCCTGCCGGAGCGGCTCACCGAGCCGGGCGCGTTGACCGCTCTGCGGCTGTCGGTGCAGACCGCCACCCTTGCCACGGCGCTCTGCCTGCTGCTCGGGGTGCCGCTCGCCTGGGTGCTGGCCCGGGTCGACTTCCCCGGCCGCCGGCTGGTACGCGCGCTGGTCACCGTGCCGCTGGTGCTGCCGCCGGTGGTCGGTGGGGTGGCGCTGTTGCTGGTCTTCGGCCGCCGTGGCCTGCTCGGCGGCTGGCTCGACGCCACCTTCGGCATCACCCTGCCCTTCACCACCGCGGGTGTCGTCCTGGCCGAGTCGTTCGTGGCCATGCCGTTCCTGGTCATCGCCGTGGAGGGGGCGCTCCGTGCTGCCGACCACCGTTTCGAGGAGGCCGCCGCGACGCTGGGTGCCAGTCGATGGACCACCTTCACCCATGTGACGCTGCCGCTGGTGGCGCCCGGGCTGGCGGCCGGCGCGGTGCTCTGCTGGGCGCGGGCGCTCGGCGAGTTCGGTGCCACCATCACCTTCGCCGGCAACTATCCCGGCCGCACACAGACCATGCCACTCGCCGTCTACCTGGCGTTGGAGACCGACCTGGAGTCCGCGATCGTGCTCAGCCTGGTGCTGCTCGTGGTGTCGGTCGGCATCCTGGTCGCGTTGCGCGACCGCTGGATGACAAGCGCATGAGTGGCCCGCTGCTCGACGCCCGACTCGTCGTCGACCGGGGTTCGTTCCGACTCGACGTGCCGTTACGGGTCGCGCCCGGCGAGGTCGTCGCGCTACTCGGCCCGAACGGCGCCGGCAAGACCACCGCGCTGCGCGCGCTGGCCGGGCTGCACCCACTCACCGACGGTCACGTCACGCTCGACAACATCGAGCTGGACCGTCCGGCGACGCGGGGCTGGGTGCCCACCGAACGCCGGTCGATCGGCGTGGTCTTCCAGGACTACCTGCTCTTTCCGCACCTCAGCGCACTGGACAACGTGGCGTTCGGGCCGCGTCGGCACGGCGTCGAGCGGAGGGCCGCCCGAGCCACGGCCCGGGAGTGGCTGGGTCGGGTCGGGCTTGACGCGCAGGCGCAGCGCCGGCCCCGGCAGCTCTCCGGCGGTCAGGCACAACGGGTGGCGCTGGCGCGCGCGTTGGCCCTCGCGCCGGCGCTGCTGCTGCTGGACGAGCCGCTCGCGGCGCTGGACGCCCGTACCCGGCTGGACACCCGCGCGGAGCTGCACCGCCACCTGTCCGCGCACCCGGGTGCCACGCTGCTGGTCACCCACGACCCGCTGGACGCCCTCGCGTTGGCGGACCGGCTGGTCATCGTCGAGGGTGGTCGGGTGGTCCAGGAGGGTGACGGACCGAGCGTCACCGCCCGTCCGCGCACCGACTACGTCGCCCGGCTCGTGGGGCTGAACCTCTATCGGGGCAGGGCCGAGGGTCTCGGGGTACGGGTGGCTCCCGAGCTGACCCTCGCCGTCGCGGACCGGTTGGACGGCGAGGCGTTCGTGGCGTTCCGGCCGGCGGCGGTGGCCCTGCATCCGAGCCGGCCGGAGGGCAGCCCCCGCAACACGTGGGCGGGCACGGTGGCCGGCGTCCAGCGGCACGGCGACAACCTTCGAGTGCAGGTGGACGGGCCGATCGAGGTGGCCGCCGACGTCACGCCGGCCGCCGCCGCCCAGCTGCGGCTGATCCCCGGTCAGCGGGTCTGGGTGGCGGTCAAGGCGGCCGAGACGCACGCCTATCCGGCCAACGGCTGACCGCACCAGCGTGCACGGCCACGCGGCCCGCGCTGTGGGGAAGCGGTCAGCCGGCGAGCAGGTCGGTGTGCGCGGCACGCAGTCGGGCCAGCGTGGGGTCACCGCCCGGGATGACGCGGCGGTCCAGCTCGGCCCACGCCTCGGCCAGCGCCGCGCGGACCGCACCCAACTCGGCGGCGTGCCGTTGACTGCTGCGGCGGTGCTGCTCGTCGAGGCGTCGGGCCCAGCCTGCGGTGACGGCGGCGAGCCGGTCGGCGTCGGCGCGGGCCTGGGCGCCGCTGCGGGCGGCTGCGGCGGGGACGATCGCGGCGACCGGGCGGGGATCGCCGTCGCGGGTGACGACGGTGACCGCGTCGGTCAGCTCGGCCAGCGCGACGAGCTGGCTGAACCGGGTGCGCGCCTCACGCAGCGGCACGGAACGCGGCGGGTCGGAATGAGGGGTGAGCGCGGGGACGGCCATGAATGCATGGTGCCGCCCGGGTACGACAACAATCCGCCGTCGTCAGTGGACGGTGCGTGGCGCGGCGGACCACTCGTCAGCCAGCACGGACCAGACCTCGAGGTCGATCCGACCGCGCGGACCTGGTCTGAGCTGGCGGAGCGTGCCGTCGAGGCGGAAGCCGAGCCGCCGGGCGAGGGCCTTGCTGCGGGTGTTGTCGGCGTTGGTCCGCCACTCCACCCGCTGGATGCCGCGCTCGCGGACCGCCCAGTCGACGATCCGGCGGACCGCCGGCGCGACCATGCCCCTGCCTTCGGCTGCGGGCTCCAGCCAGCAGCCGACCTCGCAGGTGCCGGTGGTCGCGTCGAACGACACGAAGATGACCCCGCCGACGAGGGTGCCCCGCCACCACAGCCCCCAGATGCCGCCGCTGTCGCTGGCCCAGCGGTCGGCGTACCGCTGCAACACCGCCCGGGCCGACGCCAGGTCGGTGGCGGCGAAGGACGGCGACACCCAGGGCTGGATGTGCTCGCGGGCCCGGTCCAGGTGGGCGAGGAACTCCTCGGCCCGCCACAGGTCCAGCGGGCGCAGCTCGACATCCTCGGTCAACGGCAGGGCGAACACCGGGCCTCCATTCAGGTGCGCGTCGAACGTCGCTAGCAGGCTCGCACAGGCCCGGGCCTCCGGGCCGCACCGGGGCACGCGCCGGCAGACTCGCACAGGCCGGGACCACAGCCGGTGCAGTCAGATGATCATGTGGGTCCAGTAGCTGAGCCAGAGCACGAACAGCGCGCCCTGCACCACGGCGAGCGTCGCGGTCAGCCACACGTCGACGCTGGCATGGCGGGCCCAGCGGGCCAGCACCAGCGCCACCGGGAAGGCGGCGAGCAGGTAGCGCAGCAGGCTCTTGTACACCGCCGGGCCCATCGACAGGGGCACCAGCACCATGAGTACGCCGTACACCAGGTAGGGCAGTTCCCGACGGCGGAACCCGGCGGCCAGCACGACCAGCACGGCCACGGCGAACCAGACCCGGGCGGCGTCACGCGGCTCCCCGGCCAGCCCGTGCAGCAGCACCGGCACCGGGTTCTGCACCCTGATGCCCCAGCCGGTCTCCTGGGCGTGCTGGTAGGCGAACCAGTCGCCGCCGCGCCACCGGCAGTACGCCATGAAGGTGAACCATCCGGCGGGCAGCAGCAGCAACGGCCAGCCGATCCGTAGGTAGCCGAGCAGGGCCCGTGCACCGAGCCGCCAGTCGTGCTGACGGAGCAGCACCAGGGCCAACGGCAGCGCCACGAGCAGGCCGACGGACCGGCTCATCGCCAGGAAGTAGCCGAGCACGCCGACCAGCAGCCAGCGGCGCCGCTCGGCGTAGTAGAACGCGGCCAGCGCGAGACAGACGAACAGCGACTCGGTCAGCGCGGCCTGGAACAGGAAGGCGGTCGGCAGCAGCACCAGGTACCGGGTGAATCGGCGGGCCGCGTCCGCGTCGCCGAGCAGCAGCTCGGCGAGTCGGTAGCCGTACCAGAGGGCCAGCAGGAAGGCGACGTTGCTGATCAACAGCAGGGCGAGCGCGGTGTCGCCGCCGAGCAGCGCGCCGACCGGCCGGGCGAGGAACGGGTAGAGCAGCGGGAAGCCGAAGTCCCGCCACGGCCCGGTCAGGGGCAGCTCGCTGAGCCGCAGGTAGAGCATCGAGTCCCAGGCGAACCAGAAGGAGATCCACCGGTGCCCGGAGATGTCGCGCTGCTGCGCCCACATCAGCGCCTCGTCCGCCGGGGGCGCGCCGGGGATGCCGTCCCAGGCGTGCAGGACCAGCAGACCGAGCAGGGTCAGCAGGAGTTTCGCGCCGAGGAACAGACCGATCACGTACGGCCAGGGGGCCGGCATCCGACGGGCCAGGCGGGCTGCGCCGCGGCCGGCCGCGACCGCGCGGACGGCCAGCGTCGCCGCGCCGCTTCGCCACCGGTGCATCCGCCCCGCTCCCCCGGTCCGCCGGCCCGCCCGCCGCGCGGGGGTGTCGCCCTTCCCGTTGTACGCCGCCGCGCGACCCACCGAAGCGGAAACAACCCAGGACAAGGGTGACATATCGTGCAGAAAGGGTACGCGCGGTGCCTCAACCATGACGGTGAGCAGGGAGCGCGGCAGCATGAGCGAGCAGCACGGCACGGTGGTCATCGGTGCGGGGCCGGCAGGACTCACGGCCGCGTACGAGCTGCTCCGGCACGGTCTGCCGGTCCAGGTGTTCGAGGCCGACGAGGTGGTCGGCGGGATCAGCCGGACCGTGGAACGCGACGGGTGGCGGTTCGACATCGGCGGGCACCGGTTCTTCACGAAGGTGCCCCGGGTGGAGGCGTTCTGGCACGAGGTCCTGCCGGACGAGGACTTCCTGACCCGACCGCGGATGAGCCGGATCTTCTACCGGGGCGCGTTGTTCAACTACCCGCTCAGCGCCATGAACGCGCTGCGCAACCTGGGGCTGCCGGAGGCGGCCCGCTGCCTCGGCTCGTACGCCCGGGCCCGGCTGCGCCCACCCCGGGACCAGTCGCACTTCGAGGGCTGGGTGTCGGCCCGGTTCGGCTGGCGGCTGTACTCGATCTTCTTCAAGACGTACACCGAGAAGGTCTGGGGAATGCCGGCGGACCGGTTGCAGGCCGACTGGGCCGCGCAGCGGATCAAGAACCTGTCCCTGGCCACGGCGATCCGCAACGCGCTGCTGCCCAGCCGCCGGCGCACCGACGTGACCAGCCTGATCGAGGAGTTCCAGTACCCGAAGTACGGGCCGGGCATGATGTGGGAACGCTGCGCCGAGCAGGTCCGCAACCGTGGTGGGCACCTGTCCACGGGCACCTGGGTCACCGCGGTGCACCGCGACCCGAAGCGACGGCGGGCCCTCAGCGTGACGGTCGACGGCGCGGGCGGGCAGCGTACCCAGCCGGCCGACCACGTGATCTCGTCCATGCCGATCTCGGAGCTGGTGGCCGCGCTGCGTCCGCCGGCGCCCCCGGAGGTGCTGGCCTGCGCCGCCGACCTGCGCTACCGCGACTTCCTGACCGTCGCGCTGGTGGTGCCGGCGGAGTTCTCGTTCCCCGACAACTGGATCTACGTGCACGACCCGGGGGTACGGGTGGGCCGCATCCAGAACTTCGGCTCCTGGTCGCCGTACCTCGTCAAGGACGGCCGCACCTGCCTGGGTCTGGAGTACTTCGTGTTCGAGGGCGACGAGATGTGGCGTACCCCGGATGCCGACCTCGTGGCGTTGGCGACCGCGGAGCTGGAGCGGTTGGGGTTGGTCCGCCCCGGCGTGGTGGAGGCCGGCTACGTCGTGCGCATGCCCAAGGCCTACCCGGTGTACGACGAGAGCTACCAGCACAACGTGGACGTGATCCGGGCCTGGCTGGCGGAGGCGGTGCCGAACGTGCACCCGGTGGGCCGCAACGGCATGCACCGCTACAACAACCAGGACCACTCGATGCTCACCGCGATGCTCACCGCCGAGAACATCGCCACCGGCAGTACGCACGACGTCTGGTCGGTCAACGTGGAGCAGGACTACCACGAGGAGTCCTCCGGCGGCGACGGCCACCGCGGCACCGGCCGGGACGCGCCGGTGCTGCCGAGGCGCATCGTCACCGCCCCGATCACGGCATCGGCCGGCGTCCGCGCGGGCGACGACGGTGACCGGTCGGCACAGGTGCCGCTGGTCTGACGAGTCGGACACCTCCGGCCGGTCCCGCACGGGTCACCGACACCCCAGCCTGCGATTGTGGTGGCAGGACGTGAACCTCCCGGGCTCCCACGCCGACTGAACAGGCGAAGGAGGGCCGATGAGCGATGAGTTGCTGGTGGTCCGCTGTCAGCTCGGTGAGCGGGAGGCGTTCGCCGAGCTGGTGCAGGGCTGGCATCCGGCGGTCGAGCGGTACGTCGGGCGGATGCTCGGCGGGTCCGACGACGACGTGGTGCAGGAGATCTGGTTGGCGGTGTTCCGGGGGTTGCCGAAGCTGCGGCAGCCGGACCGGTTCACTCCGTGGCTGTTCGCCATCGCCCGTCGGGCGGTGATGAACAGGCTGCGGGATGCGTACAGCCGTCCCGAGCCGGGGCCGATCGACGACCTGCCGGGAGACGACGAGGCGGAAGAGATCGTCAACCGGGAGACGCTGGCGGGAGCGCTGGCGGCGCTACCCGTCCGGGAACGGGAGGTGCTCTTCCTCTTCTATCTCGAGGATCTGCCGCTGGACGCCTGCGCGCAGATCTGCGCCGTACCGGTCGGCACCGTCAAGTCACGGCTCAACCGGGCCCGCAGGTTGTTACGCAACGAACTGGTACGGAAGGGGTACGAGGCATGACTCCGGAAGAGGTGCTGGCGCGACTCGACGCGCCGCTGTCGCTGCGTAGGCGGGTCGGCTACCTGACCGTGGCGCTCGCCGGTCTCACCGGGAGCGCCCTGATCAGCCTGCTCTGGGCCACCGAGCCGCGGTTACCGACGCGCACCACCGTGGCCTTCGCGGTCCTGGTGGCGATCGGCCTGTGCTGGGCGGTGTTCGGCGGTTGGGCCGTGACCCGACGGACCTCGTTGTTCGCCCGTGATCGGGTGGTCGCCGGATGGCTCGGCCTCGGCGCGTGGCTGGTCTTCACTGTCGGCGCGTTGGTCATCACCCTGCCGCGACACCAGCTCCATCCGTCGCTGCTGGCCGTCGTGCTCACCCTGGGCGCCGTGGCGGTGGTGCACCTGTGGACGGCTCGCCGGGCGAGAGCGGCACTGCTGCGCCGCCGGGACGCGTTGGCCGGGGCAGCGACGCGCCACGAGTGACCGCGTCAGCGGGGTGAAAGCAGGCCGCGATCGACCAGGTAGGTCCGCAGCGTCTCGGCGTCCTCGGCGGACATCAGCCAACGGGGGATCACCGTCGCCGGCATCTGACCGACGTACACGATCCAGAAGTCAGGCGTGTCCTTCACCTGGGTGACCCCGTCCCAGGCGATTCCGCCGGACTCCGAGCCGCTGCGCATCATGATGTTGTCGTCGGTGATGTCGTAGGCACCGTCGACGGCGTAACCACCGGACCGGCGGCGGGCGCGCCACCGCACCCACGGCAGGAACAACATCGACAGCACACCGGCCAGGACCAACGTCGTCCACAGCGAGGTGAGCCGCTCACCGGTCGCGGATCCCCGCGAGACGACGAAGCCGATCACCCCGACCGCCGCCAGAACGGCACCGATATAACGGAACCTGCGCAGCCGGACACCGCCGAGCGCGGCGGCCACCCGGCCCGGGTAGGTGGGATCGGCTGGTACGTCGAAACGGATGTGCACGCCAGAACGATAGTGCCCAGGTGCGCCTCGGACGCCGTCGACCACCCGCCCGCCGACGTCGTGACCACCGGATGAGGCAATCTGGGACGGTGAGCGTCCACCAGCCCGCCGACGACGTCCGGGTGCCTCGGGCCCAGGTCGGGTCCAGCCCGCAGCACCTGCTGGCGACAGTGCTCGGCGAATATCTCGACTCCTCGGAGGCCGATCTGCCGTCGGCGGCGGTCATCGCGATCCTGCGGGAGTTCGGAGTCAGCGAGCCCAGTGCCCGCTCCGCCCTGTCCCGGCTGGTCAAGCGTGGTCTCATCGCGACCCGGGGGAACCGGCGGCCGCCGGTCTACCACCTCACGCCCGGCGCGATCGCCCGACACCGCTCCCGGATGCGGCACTTCCTGACCTTCGGCGCGCACCCGCCGGACTGGACGGGTGAGTGGGTGCAGGCGTCCTTCTCGATCCCGACCTCCGGCCAGGCTTTGCGGCACGCGGTCCGCCGGTCGTTGAGCGCCCTGGGGTTCGTGGGCCTGTACGACAGCGTGTGGATCCGCCCGGGCTCCGACGCCGCACCCGCGCGGGAGGAGTTGAACGACCTGCTGCGTCACGTGGCAGGCGCCCGCTGGTCGATCATGCACGTCCGGTTCGACGAGGAGTCCGGGCCGCACGGTCCCGCCTCCGCGTACGACCTGACCGCGCTCGCCTCGGCGTACTCCGATTTCATCCACCGGTACGCGGACCTGCGGGTGGCCGCCCGGGACGGGACGCTGGACCCGGCCGGAGCGCTGGTGGCGCGGACCTCTGCCATGGACTCCTGGCGCAGGTTCGCGGACGTCGACCCGGATCTGCCCGAGCATCTGCTGCCGCAGCCCTGGCCCCGCCAGCAGGCCAGAGAGACCTTCCTGGACATCCACTCCGCGCTCGGTTCGCTGGCCCAGGCGCGTCTCGTCGAGGTGGCCACCCCGCACTGGCCGGACGCCGCCTCGTGGGTCACGCACTTCCAGGCTCCGGGGGATCTGTCGCAGCCGTTCGCCGGCTGACTCTCACCTCACATTGACACTTATCGTTGCGCCGGTGATAGTAACTGCACAGCTCCCGGCGGAGCGCCGGGTGGTGGACCCGCCCACCCCACCCGGCCCGCGGCCAGCGGCCAGCGCCGACCAGCGTGGTCGAGGCGCGAACCGATAACCGCCGCCGCCGAGAGCACCGTCGCGACATCCGCTGGAGGGCGAATGAGAAGGACAGCGAAGATCTACGTGGGCCTGGCGGCCATCCTCGTCCCGGTCACCTCGGTGATCATGGCGCTCGGCGTGCCACCGGCCAATGCCGCAGTCGGCGGCTCCGGTCCCTATCCCGCCGACTACGAGACCTCGGCCAGCCTGGCGAACCACACCATCTTCCGGCCCCAGAACCTCCCGTCCGAGCGCCTTCCCATCGTCGTGTGGGGCAACGGCGGCTGCTCGGCCAACGGCCTCTCCCAGGGCAACTTCCTCCGCGAGATCGCCTCCCACGGCTTCCTCGCCATCGCCAACGGAGCCCCGAACGGCTCCGGCTCCACCACGTCGCAGATGCTCGTCCAGTCCATCGACTGGGCGTTCGCGGAGAACTCCCGGCAGGGCAGCAAGTACTACAACAAGATCGACACCACGAAGGTCGCCGTCGCGGGCTTCTCCTGCGGAGGCCTGGAGGCCTACGCCGTCTCCAACGACCCGCGCGTCACCACCACCGGCATCTTCAGCAGCGGATTGTTGAACGACGCCGACGACTACCAGCTCCGGAGACTGACCAAGCCGATCGCCTACTTCGTCGGCGGGCCCAGCGACATCGCGTACCCGAACGCCATGGACGACTGGGGCAAACTGCCGGCCGGGCTGCCCGCCTTCATGGGGAACCTGAACGTCGGACACGGTGGTACCTACGACCAGACCAACGGCGGCGAGTTCGGCCGGGTGGCGACGCTCTACTTCAAGTGGCGCCTGAAGGGCGACACCACCGCCGGCGGCAACTTCGTCGGCGCCAACTGCGGTCTGTGCCGCACCCAGTGGAGCGTCCAGCAGAAGAACCTGACGCTCGACGACACCACGCCGCCCACGACGCCTCCGCCCACCACCCCGCCGCCCACGACGCCTCCGCCTACCGGTGGGACGCCCACCTGCACCGCGGTCTATGCCGTCCAGGATCAGTGGAACGGTGGATTCGTCGCCACCGTCAGCGTCACCGCGGGCACCGCCGCCCTCACCGGCTGGCGGGTCACCCTCACCCTGCCGAGTGGGGCCACGGTCAGCTCGCTGTGGAACGGCGTCGCCAGCAGCACCAGCGGCACCGTCACCGTCGCGAACCAGAGCTACAACGGACGACTGGCCGCCGGTCAGGCCACCAGTTTCGGATTCCAGGGCACCGGAAACGGCAGCGGAACCACCGCCGCCTGCACCGGAAGCTGACACCGCTCGGCGGGCCGGCGCATCGCCGCCGGCCCGCCGAGGGCGCTCCGCACGTACGTGATCCGGACCTGCTCGCACAGTCCGTCGGTCAGCGGCCCTTGGGCAATGCCTCGTCCGCAGTCCTGGCCGGCTTTCGCTTCATCATCCATTCGACCGGCCAGATGCCATCCGTCAATCTGACGTCGGGGATGTCCAGACTCTGGCGGGCTGCGGCATAGAATTCGGTACGCGCCCGGCTGGCATTCGCCACGGCCTCTTCCCATCCGTCGGCATCAGCTCCCTCGATCCAACCATGGGCGTACCACTCCATCCGCCAAACGCTCCGGTGCCATGTCCGGGCCGCTTCCACCGTTGCGGGATCGCCCAACAGAAGGACGTGCTCCCAGTCGCGCTCCCGCTGAGCAGCCGCTGCTTCGAGTTGCGGTAGGCCGTCCTCAGGGGACAACGAGGGGGTCTGCGCATGGAGGCCTCTGCCTGCAGCGATTCTGTTCGACAGCTGGTAACAAGCCTTGATGGCGCGACCGTAGCCCGCGTAGGCCGCTGACCGCTGCTCGAACAGCTTTGCCGTGTGGTCACGCCGAAACCGGGCCCGGTCGTTCAACCCGGTACCCACGAACGAGAGGATCGCGCCCGCAAGCACAGCTCCCACCGTGACGAGCTGCTGAGTCACATTCATCGGGACGGCCTCCTCGTCGGCAGCCCTCAGCGTGACAGGTGGTGTCGAACGCACGCGGCATCCGAGGTCCCCGATCGCTCCTACCGCCGCCAGCACCGCCGCGCCGTAGCATTTGCCCACACCTAGACGGGTAAGTCCTGACGGGGCTCGGCAGGTGCGTGCAGTGGGCCACCGTGGCATCGTCCGGCACCTGAGCGCCGAAGCCCCGACTGCTCTGGGCTTCGGCCTGCCGGACGCGACGAATGACACCGGACGGGCCGCCGTAGGCGAGCAGTTCCAGCACGCCGGGCCAGTCGGTCAGGGCGTACGGGCTGACGATCCGGCTGGCACCGTTGCTGATAGTCCAGGCGGTCCCGCCGGGCACGGACGACCGCGACGGTGGCCTGAGGGCTGCGACGGCCGCATTTCCCGTACGCGAGGTAGCTCCTTCCCCCGCGCAGGGGATCGATCTTCGTCCCGCATCGCCGACCGTGGAGCTATCGCAGGGCCGCGACACCGTGGCCGGATCGGGAGGAAGAGCATGCGCAGAATTTTGGGATGGGGAATCGTCGCGGCGGCCGTCGTCGCGGCGGCGGGGGCACCGGCCGGAGCCGCGGACCGTGGCCCGGCACGGGTGACCGGCTCGGCGGAGTTCGCCCTACCGTACGGACAGGACGACGACGTGCGGTCGTTCGCCTTCGACGTCCGATCGGCGCCGTACAGCCGCCCGATCCCGATGCCCAACGGGGAGAACGGCACACCGGCGGATGCGACAGGTACGGTGCGGGTCGCGCACCGGCTGGCCGTGCAGGGCATCACGGTACGGTTCGAAGCGGCGGTCGACTGCATGATCACCAGCCCCGGTCACGCGACCCTGACCGGGATCGTGACCCGCGCGGACGACCTGGCCAGCGACTTCCTCGGCAAGCGTGTCGGCTTCAGCGTGCAGGACGGCGGTCGCCATCGTGACCGAGTCGGTTTCACCTGGTCCGCGAGCATGGACCAGGATGAGTCGGGCCAATGGGGTCAGTCGCGAATCGGCACCTGCCTCGCGCCGGCTGCGTTCGCCACCGTCACGCGGGGGGGGGGG